>JACRBK010000225.1 GCA_016234525.1 Chloroflexota bacterium | reverse complement strand
GCGGAGCGTGTTCGCTCAGGGTATCGGCCAGGGTTTCGCGCTGGATATACTCAGCAAACGCCTGGACTGCTGCCCGCAGACCGTCGCTGGCTTGATAGGTCACGGTGATCCGGTCACTCACATCGAAGTTGGCCTCTTTGCGTAACATTTGTACGCGCCGGACGAATTCGCGTGCCATGCCTTCGTGGATCAGTGCCTCACTGAGTACGGTAGAGAGCGCCGCGACATATCCATAATCCTCGGCGACGGCATACCCTTCGGCGGCGGTCTGGTGAACTTCACACTGTTCCGCCGTGATTGTATAAGTATTGCCGCCTATTTCTACCGCGACGGATTCGCCCGCCATCAAGGCTTTAGCCCAGCGATCTACATCCGCCGGAGTACCTTCACGCAGCACTTTCTGCACTTTCGGGAAATCCCCCTTGAGCAGCGGCGCTAAAACCTTCGGCAGTGGATTCAGGCTGTAGGTGATCATGCCTTCAGCGGATTCCACCAGTCGCACGACCTTGACGTTTAACTCTTCAGCGATAGTCCCGGCCAGGGCGCGTACCACGTCTTGCTCTGCGCTGTAACGCACTACAAACACGGCCTCAGCCAACGGTTGGCGCACCTTGAGATTGGCCGCGTTGCGTGCCGCATGACCCAGGCTGACGAGTTTTTGCGCCAGTCGCATATCGTTCATCAACCGCTCGTCTACCAGCGCTTCATTCACCTTCGGCCACCAAGCCAGATGGACGCTTTCTGGTTCCTCCGGATAAACTCCGGCGGTCAGATTACGATACAGCGCTTCTGACAGGAACGGCATTGACGGCGCGAGCAACTTGGCGACTACCACCAGACATTCATACAATGTATGGTAAGCCGCCAGCTTGTCCTGATCGCTTTCCGATTTCCAGAAGCGGCGCCGCGAACGGCGCAGATACCAGTTGCTCAGGCTGTCGACAAACTGCTCGATAGGCCGCGTGACCCGCAGCACATCGTAATTGTCATACCCCTGGGTGACCTCGCGAATCAAGGCTTGCAGTTCGCTGAGAATCCAGCGATCCAATGCATCGCGCTCATCAACCGGCAGCGCAGCCTGATGTGGATCGAACCCGTCCACGTTGGCGTAAGTCACAAAGAAACTGTAAACGTTCCACAGTGTCAGGTAGAAGTTCCGCACCACGTCACCGACCAACTCCACCGAGAAACGGCGTGGTTCGCCGGGCGGCCCTGCGGTGTACATGTACCAGCGGAAGGCATCGGCTCCGTATTTGTCTAGCACGCTCCAGGGTTCGACGATGTTTTTCAAACTCTTGGACATCTTGCGGCCCTGATCATCCAGGATATGTCCCAGGCAGATGCAGTTCTTAAAGTTGACACTCTCGAACAGCATCCCGGCGATGGCATGTTGGCTGTAGAACCAGCCGCGTGTCTGATCCACCGCTTCGCAGATGTAATCTGCCGGGAACTGCTGCTCAAACATCTCCCGATTTTTGAACGGGTAGCCCCATTGTCCAACGGCCATCGCGCCACTGTCGAACCACACATCAATCAGTTCAGGGACCCGGTGCATTGTGCCGCCGCACTTCTCGCATGGGAAAGTGATCTCGTCTACATAGGGGCGGTGCAGGTCCAGGGCCGAAAGGTCTTTGCCGCTTAGTTTGGCGAGTTCTTCCACACTGCCGATGCAATGTTTATGATCGCATCCGTCGCACGTCCACACGGGCAGGGGAGTTCCCCAATAACGTTCGCGCCCCAGCGCCCAGTCGCGCAGGTCTTCCAGCCAGTTGCCGAACCGTCCATCGCGGATATGTTCAGGAACCCAGTTGATCGTTTTGTTGAGATCGATCAGCTTTTGGCGGTAGCGTGTGGTTTCGATATACCACGTGGCGCGCGCGTAATAGAGCAGCGGTGTTTTGCAGCGCCAGCAGAACGGGTAATCATGGATATATTGTTCCTCGCGGTACAGCAGCCCGCGTGATTTCAGTTCGCGTTTGATTGGCTTATCGGCATCCTTGACCCACATCCCAGCCCAGGGTGTCACCTCATCGATGAACGCTCCTGTGGGGGCCACCGTTTGAAGAACCGGTAGTTTGTTAGCGTTGCCGACTTCCATGTCATCCGCACCGAACGCGGGTGCGATATGCACAATGCCGGAACCATCGCCCATGCTCACGAAATCGCCGTGGATGACATAGGCGTAGTCTTGTGTCACAGGCATGAAGCGGTAGAGCGGCTCGTAATGCATACCGAGCAGTTCTTCGCCCTTCATTTCGCGCACCACCGAATAATTCTGTGGGTTTTTCAGCGCCTTACCCATTAAATCGCGCGCCAGGATCAGCCGATCCGTCCCATTGCCATCTTCGGTTGGTCCTTCGACCATCACATAAGCCTCGCGGCGGTTGACAGCCAGTGCGACGTTGCCGGGCAGCGTCCAGGGCGTGGTGGTCCAGACCAGGAAATACACGCCGGGCTGATCCTTGACCGGGAAGCGCACAAATATGCTGGGATCGGCTACCTCTTCGTAACCCTGCGAGACTTCGTGACTGCTCAACGGGGTGCCGCAGCGGGCGCAGTATGGCACGACCTTGTACCCCTGGTACAGCAGATCTTTATCCCAGAACTGGCGCAGAATCCACCACACACTCTCGATATAATCGTTGGTGTAGGTGACATACGCCTGTTCGAGGTCTACCCAGAACGCGATGCGCTCGGTGAGTTTTTCCCAGTCCTTGATATAACGAAAAACGCTGTCGCGGCATTTCCGGTTAAATTCAGCGATGCCGTAGGCTTCGATCTCGTGTTTATGTTTGAGGCCGAGTTCTTTTTCTACCTCGATCTCAACCGGCAGACCGTGCGTATCCCAGCCGCCTTTACGCAGCACATAAGCGCCATTCATGGTCTGATAGCGCGGGAACATATCCTTAAAGGCGCGTGCCAACACATGATGGCTGCCCGGTTTGCCGTTGGCGGTAGGCGGACCTTCGAAAAAGACGTAGGTCTTGCCGCCTTTGCGTTCGTCCATCGAGCGGTGGAAGATATTCTTCTCGCGCCAGAACGCCAGTTGGTCTTGCTCCAATGCTTCGATATCGACTTTCGACGTTACAGCTTTAAACATATCCCCTCCTGATTGCGGTTCCGTTCACCTGATCTGATGTATTAGGTTGGGGTGAGCCGGTCCCAGCAATCGTGCGCGGCGTTGGCCGCCAGAGCCAAACTGCCACGGTGACACCTCCCTTATCACGCATCCCGATACACTTAGTGATATTTATACAACCGGAAAACGGTTGGCCCTTCCGCTTCTGAATAGCCCGCATGAATGATGACTTCCCATGAGACGCCCACACCGCCGCCGCTCTTTTCACCAGCACATTCGGCTACCCCATACGATCCGGGGACGGGTGATCCATCATCATCAAAGACGGTCTGCCTCGGTAAATAGCGGCATGTCCCGCCTTCTTTTTCATAAAACTTTGCCACTTCTTCGCCCGATAAGGTCGTGCGATATACCCAATATTCTTCGCCCTTGTCGGGTTTGACGTGGTCGACTTCTTGTACCCCATCCGGCACAGGGACTTCGAACGGGAATAACAAGTTGTATAACGGCTCGACGACGCGCAAAAGGATCAGCACCGCGAACAGCAGCCCGATCACCATCGCGACCAGTGTTATCCACATTCGCCGGGATCGTTTAGGTTGTTCCGATGCCTCGTTTGCATCTGCCGGATGGGTTTCTTCCGGTGCAACTGGCGTAGACATGGCCTAATCTCCCCAGTAGCGATCAATCACGATGGCGACCTGCCCGGTCGGATTTTGGTTTTCGTCATACATCGGCTGGATCAAAACCGTAGAATATTGGGTGATTCCCCATCCCGATCGGTCAACGATACAGCGTGTATAAACATGCCCTTCGATCTCTGGCGAGTTTTCGAATACCCCTACCACCGTCCCGAAATATTGGTCGCATGATACATCGTCTTGTTTGTCGTAAAACTGCTCTACTTCTTCTACCGGGACCATAACCGAATACAGGCGGCGATCATGATTACTGAACCCATCATTAAACGTTTCGCTGCCGAGTAAAGTTGCGCCTGGATAAACTTTCAGGTTTAACGGTTTGTTGCGGCTCGAACGTTGGCTAGAAAACACCAGACCGCCCACCACCGCGACCAAAACGATCAATATAACGACGCCCAACGTGATGCGTACCAGCCAGCTTTGCAGCAGGCTGCGGGGCGGTTCTGCTGAGTCTGTCCCGGTTGAATCGTCTTCTGCATAGGCTTCGTCAACATATTCCTCTTCGGTGTATTCTTCCTCGTCAGGTGCGTATTGATCATATTGTTCTTGTTCAGACACTTCACCCCTCCTCTGTTAGAGTTCAGATAGAGTCAGATGGCATTTATGAGGCGTCCAGCTTGAGGCGCATACGTATGGTGAGCGACTGTCCACCTACTGCCTTCCAGAAGTTTACAGCATCCTGGTTGGCTGATGCCACCTGCCATTCTACCTGTTGAACCCCCTGGGCAGTGAACCAGTGGTTCATAGTCTCTACCAGCCGCCGTGCGACCCCCTGTCGCCGGTAAGTTGGGTCCACAAAAACATCGGCAATAAAACCAGTGTTAACATATTCGAACAAATCAGCTTGCAGATCGATCACAGCGCCTAAGATATACCCGATCACTTCATCGTCTAATTCAGCGACAAAAGTCCGTGTGAACTCGTCGTCGCGGGTTTCGAGCAGCCGGGCCGCGTAACTCTGGGCGGCGCCGGGAGTCGGAACCGGCAGGCGTGGATCGAGCTGCGTGTGGTAATCCGAAAGCATCTGCCACAGCCGCGCTACCGCTGTTTCGTCTTTGGGTTCGACCCGCCGGATAGAGATATTGAGCATACTCGGCACGGTTCTTGCTCCTCGACACTCACTGCGCCAAAATAAAAAGCTCCCGCCCTTCAATACAAAGGGACGGGAGCTTGACTCTCGCGGTACCACCCTTTTTCCCTGCGGATCAACACAGGGCGCTTGGCTGCCACTCATTATCTGAATAGCATGGTCGTGTAACGGCGACCGGTCCGGCGCGGCTTACTAACACGGCTGTGCGTTCGGCTTGCAGCTCAGGAATGATTTTCCACCCCGTTTTCGTGCCCGGCTCACACCACCATCTCCAGGCTCGCTGAACGATAAAAGGATGTACTCGTTTCCGTCAGTGCTTTTATGTTGCCAGCATATCATACTGTCAACACACGGTCAAGATCGTACTGGTGAAGATGAACAACCTACAACAGGTCAGGAATTTCTTCCGGATGTTTGGCGACGGTGGCTCCGGCAGTTTGCAATGCCGCTATCTTTTCGGCGGCGGTTCCGCTGCCGCCTTCGACAATCGCCCCGGCGTGCCCCATACGCCGCCCAGGAGGGGCAGTTTGCCCGGCAATGAAAGCTACTACCGGCTTAGTCAGATAGGTGGCGATAAAGGTGGCGGCCTTTTCTTCGTCTGTGCCGCCGATTTCGCCAATCAAAACCACTTTTTCGGTTTGTGGATCATCCTCGAACATTTGCAGCACATCAATAAAATTCGTGCCATTGACCGGATCGCCGCCGATGCCGATGCAGGTCGTCTGGCCGATTTCGCGCTGGGTGAGAGCATAGACCACTTCATAAGTTAATGTGCCGCTGCGTGATACCACGCCCACTTTGCCCGGCATAGCGATATGGCCCGGCATGATCCCGACCTTCGCCTGACCGGGAGTGAGCAGGCCGGGGCAGTTTGGACCTAACAAGCGGCTCTTGCTCTGATCCAGCCGTTCACGTACTTTCATCATGTCCATCACCGGGATACCCTCGGTGATGCAGACAATCAGTTCGATCCCTGCGTCAATAGCTTCATACATGGCATCCGCAGCAAACGAGGCTGGGACATAAATCACGCTGGTGTTGGCTCCGGTGGCTTCGCGGGCAGCTTTTACGGTGTCAAAGACAGGTTTTCCCAGCGCCCATTCGCCGCCTTTGCCGGGGGTCACACCGCCGACGATATTTGTTCCATACTCGATCATCTGCTCGGTGTGAAACATCCCTTCACGCCCGGTAATGCCTTGCACGATAAGCCGTGTATTTTTATCGACCAGAATAGCCATTATTTTATCCCCCTCATGCGCCCTGGGCTGCCGTGACGGCTTTTTGTGCGGCTTCTGCCAGAGTCGCCGCTGTGATCATGTGCGGGACTTGCGCCTCATCTAACAGGCGGCGACCTTCTGTTTCGTTAGTTCCCACCAACCGAACAATCATTGGCAGGTCCACTTTTATATCTTTGAGGGCCGCTAGAATACCCATCGCCACTTCATCACAGCGCGTGATTCCGCCAAAAATGTTAAATAACACTGCTTTTACGTTGGGATCAGCCAGGATGATGCGCAGCGCTGCCGCGACGGTTTCAGCCTTTGCGCCGCCGCCGATGTCCAAAAAGTTCGCAGGTGATCCGCCGTAAAGTTTGGTCATATCCATCGTGGTCATGGCTAAACCTGCACCATTGACCATACACCCGATTTCTCCGTCGAGTTTGATGTAACTCAACCCGGCAGCGCGCGCCTGGGTTTCGGCGGGCGGTTCAGCGCTGGTGTCGCGCAGTTCGGCCAGGTCAGGGTGCCGGTAGAGAGCGTTATCGTCAATGGATATTTTGCCGTCAACGGCCAACAGGTTACCACTGCCATCAATGATGAGCGGGTTGATCTCGGCCAGGGTCGCATCGCTTTCTACATAACACCGGTACAGGCCGCTGGCAATTTTTCCGAACTGCTTCCACAGTTCGCGGGGGAGTTCAATGCCATACGCCAGATTACGAATCTGGTAATCACGCAGGCCCAAGAAGGGGTCGACATGTTCGCGGATAATTTTTTCGGGTGTCGTGCGGTTGACTTCCTCAATATCCATCCCGCCCTGAGCGCTCGCCATAATCAGCGGCTTGCGCGCGGCGCGATCATTCGTCACGCCGAGATAAATCTCGGATTGGATATTTGAAGCGGGATCAACCAGCACTTTCAGCACTTTATGGCTTCGGATGTCCATACCCAAAATATCATCGGCACGCTGTTGGGCTTCTTCAGGGGTACGGGCCAGCTTAACCCCACCGGCTTTGCCACGCCCGCCGGTGAGCACCTGGGCTTTGACGACCACCGGTACGCCGAGTTCTTTAGCGATTTCATAAGCTTGTTGGGGAGAGTGCGCTACCTGACCTTTAGGGGTGGGAATACCATATTCTGCAAAACGTAATTTTGATTGGTATTCGTGAAGGTTCACAAATCTACCTCCGGCTAATAGTTTTTAAGACGAAAGAGCGGCCTATTGTGTGCCGCTCAATGATTATAATTCTGGTGCCTACAAAAAGCACACGGCCTGACAAAATTTAGCCCATGCCCGGCACAATGAACCCAAAGACGCTGCCTTGCCCGACTTTGCTCTCGTAGAAGAATTCGCCGCCCATCATCTTCACAAACCCCATGGCAATCGGCAGCCCCAGCCCATGCCCCTTAAAAGACCGGACATGCTCAGAATCTGCGCGCCAGAACAACTCGCCAATATGAGTCTGTTCTTCTTCCGTCATTCCGATGCCGGTATCGATGACCGACACCTTGAGCTTGCCGTCAATTCCTTCAGCCTTGACAGTAATCTGACCGCCGTCTGGGGTATATTGCAGGGCATTGACTACCATTTTCCTGAGGGACAGGGCCAGCCGGGTGCTGTCCAGATTCAACAGCGGCAAACCAGAGGGGGTTTCAAAGGTAAAGGTATGGTTGTGCGCGGCGGCCAGCTCTGCCGTGTCTTTTTCGACTGTGAGCGCGACATTTTTATACATATCCATTTTGGGATCAAGGCGCATCCGGCCTGACTTGATCTTACTAATGTCGCTGATATCGGTGACAAGATGTTCCATGCGGATTACGTTGGAACGGATTGTCTCCACAAACTGCATCTGCATATCATTCAGTTCGCCCACCACTTTTTTAGAGAGCATATCCGAATAACCGCGAATGCTGGTCATAGGGACGCGAATTTCGTGGACCATTACCGATGTAAACTGCGCATTTGCTTCGATCAGATCACTCAGTTGTTGGCGTGCGGATGCGGCATCCTGCCCTTCGCCGCGACGCTGCGCTTCGGTGAGCAGCCGGTCCAGTTCTGTTAGTTGTTTTGTGAGATCACCACTCGCCTGACCACGCAGCTCGCCTAATAAATCCCGCGCTGCCTGAAGTGGATTAGTTTGCGCGTCGCTCATGATTTACATTCTCCACATGGAAACAATGATGCCGGTATCACTCACTGCGGTTTCCAGACCCGCTCGGCATAAGACCCCTGACCTACCTGAACCGCATAATGTTGAACGGCTTCTGCCATCGCTGCCGGACTACTCCAAAATGTGCTGATTTGCGACTGGTAACAGGCGATAGCCTGGATTTTGGCTTCGATGGCGGCCTGATCTAGCAAATGGATGATCGGCTGAGTCGGTCTGCCTAAGATCGCCCGCGCCGCTTGAATCCTGTCATCACCTTCTGCACAGTAAGGATACTCTTCGTAGAAAAAAAACGCTACCTCTGGAAAAGATTCTAACCAAACTAGGATCGCTTTTTGCGCCAACAGATGATCGACATGGTGACCGACTCCGAGCGGCGCATAAATCACCGCCTGAGGATCGCAGTTTTCAGTAATCTCGCGCAGGCGGTTGAGCGCCGGATCGCGGGAATCCAGATCGCCAAAAATGGCATCCCGGTCGGGGTATAACTGGTGGCCTTGGGCATCCAGCCGGTAAGGAGCATCGGGAATGGACCCGAACTGCATCGTTCCTCCCAAGACTGCCAGCGCTGCTACGTCCTCCGCCTGTCGGCCCGCGATAGGGTCTGCGCCAAGCTGCCAGCGTGCCAGCAGTTCGATAACAAACGGTTGGCCTAAAACTTCGGGCGGAATAGCTCCAGACGTAACGGTAAAAACCTGTACGGTTTCACCCGCCTGGACCAGTTGGTAAATCAAGCCGCCGCAGCTTAACACCGCGTCGTCGGGATGAGGGGATAAAAAAAGATGTTTCATACGTTTGAATTTCTAAAACTCTGCCGAATAAGCGTTAGTTTAAAACAAACACCCTGGCAGAACAAACCCCGCCAGGGTGAAGATGGTGTAGAAACCATCCGACAGACTATTTTTTCTTGCGGCGCTGGTACAAAAAGGCGTACAACGGCAGCAGGGCGGACTGGGCTGTGTCCAGCACTGTATCGGATGTTTTGCGAGCCAGATAACGCGCCCGTCCCACCGAGAACAGACTGTGCGCCGGGCTGACTTCACCGCTGCCCATGCGTAACACTGCTGAAGCCCAGGTGAGTCCCGCGCCGAAAGCGCACATCGCCACCAGATCACCGTCTTTCAAGCGGCCTTCTTCTATCGCTTCGACCATCGCCAGAGGAACGGAGGCCGCCGAAGTGTTCCCGTAGCGGTCCAGGTTCATAAAGAACTTCTCCACCGGGACGCGCATCTGCCGTGCGGCGGCTTCAATGATGCGTGCATTGGCCTGATGCGGGATAAATAGGTCAATATCATCCGGCGTAAGCCCTGCCTGATAAATGGTGTGTTTCAAGGATGCAGCCAGGGTGCGCACGGCGAACTTGAAGACTTCCTGCCCATCCATGCGGATGAACTGGCGGCGCTCATCGAGCGTTTTCTGACTGAGCGGCGCTACCACTCCACCATCCGGCACATACAGGGCCATCGCGCCAGAACCGTCTGATCCGAGTTCATACGATAAAACTCCGCCCGGTTCTTCGCTGACCTCGATAATAGTGGCGGCGGCAGCATCTCCGAAAAGCACGCAGGTCGTGCGGTCGGTAAAGTCCAGCGCGAACGAGATAATTTCTACGCCTACCACCAGCACCCGGTTATAAGCCCCTGCCGTGATAAATTGGCTGGCTGTGACCAGGCCATAGACCCACCCTGAACAGCCCGCTACCAGCGTAAAGGCGCCGCACTTGGCTCCTAGCAAATGCTGTACCTGGCTGGCGACTGAAGGCAGCAGGTAATCGGGTGATGAGGTGCAGATGATGATCAGGTCGAGGTCTTGAGCGGTAATGCCGGCGACTTCCAGCGCCTTTTTAGCGGCTTCCACCGACATGCTCGACGTGGTGTCTTGTTCGGTGCGGATATGGCGTTCTTTAATTCCTGTGCGGGTGGTAATCCATTCGTCGCTGGTGTCGACCATTTTGGCGAGATCAGCATTAGTCAAGACTCGCGCCGGAACATATTTGCCCCAGCCGGTGATTTTGGCATAACGTTCATTCATGAGTTTGTTCCCCCAGGTCACTTGGCGGAGATTAGATTACCTACCGCTGGCGTTCCGGTCAAGCAGGAATCTTGCGGCTGCGCCAATAACTCCAGACTTCAGGAAGGGTACGCGAAGCAATAAGCACCATGCCTGCCGTCAGGGTGGCGCCGCCAATGCCAGCCGCGATTTGAGTACGCGGCGGCAGGTGACGAATCCACTGCCAGATCGAATCATGTTGCAGCATGGCCGCATCGGCCAGGGCAAGCTCCTGGCGCAGACTGGCAACAAATTTCTCCGAAGGGTCTACCTCAATGAGCGCGGAACTGACACGTTCGGCCAGAGAGAAGAGGTCCGCAACCTGGTGACGCGCCTCTTGATCAAGCGAAGCTAATAGATGATCCAGGTTGAGTGTGCCGGAAATGAGCGCCTCGGCATGAGTCATGAGCAAGTCTTGGATTTGCCGCTCGCGCTGATGGTTGAAGATCGATAACGAAAACGATGACATAATATATTTACCCTACCTTGAGTGAGTTGTGAAGGATGATTTTGGTCTATCTCACTACAACCCGAACCTTTTACGACGTGGTTCTGGTTGTGAATTTTCCTCTGGATTTTCCAGGTTGTCACGCAGCGAAAGCAGCGTCCGGTGATAGAGCGATTTGATCGCCCCCTCAGTACGGTTCATGATTTCGCCGATTTCGGCATTTGAGAGCCGTTCGACGAACTTGAGGACGAGAAGCTGCTGGCGTTCTTCAGGCAATTGCCGGATAGAGTCCAGCAGGGTTT
The DNA here is from genome assembly GCA_016234525.1 of Chloroflexota bacterium. Taxonomy (GTDB): domain Bacteria; phylum Chloroflexota; class Anaerolineae; order Aggregatilineales; family Aggregatilineaceae; genus JACRBK01. Next base: position 7,413 of record JACRBK010000225.1, on the reverse strand, counting down.
CTTCTTCCTCAATGCTTTCTGTAGCTGCTTCGGGCGGATCAAAACTCATCGCGGTGGTGAGATGATCATCCAACGGAACTACCTTTTGCCGCCCACGATCACGATGCCAATTGGCAACCAGGTTGTGCGCTATTCGGTAGAGCCACGCAGAAAACGGCACGCCGCGATCCGTATATTCTTTGATGTGCGCCATGGCCCGAAAAAACACGCGAGATGTCAGGTCTTCGGCGTCGTGATGATTACCCGTTCGGTAGTAGATATAGTTGTATATTTTTTTGACGTAACGGGTATATAGTTCGCCAAAAGCTGACGAATCGTCTTTGGCCCATTCGACCAACTGCGCATCATCGGCGGTCAGATAGTGACGTTTCGCCTGGATGTTCGGTTGCATCATGCGTAAAAACCCCTCATTTGGGTAAAGGTTGCGTTGTCAGGTTATAGGTAAAGATGTTTTTACAAAAGTTGGGGGGAAGTATAACAGGCAACCGCTGGACCTACTACCCCGCCATAGTCACCCCCGATGGCTGCTGTTATAATCAAACATATGAACCAACCTTTGACTCAACAACGTATACGCATCAAGTTTGGCAAATATGGTGTCCAACGTTTTGTAGGGCATCTCGATACAGCGAGAACCTGGGAGCGCATCTTACGCCGCGCTCAGTTTCCGCTGGAATATACCCAGGGTTTTAACCCGCGTCCTCGAATGCAGTTTGCTGCCGCGCTGTCAGTCGGCGTGACGAGTGAGTGTGAATACCTCGATATCTGGCTGCTGCGGCGTCTAGGGGATAGCCTGCCAGGAGAATGGATCGACCGCCTGGTTTCGAACAGCCCGGTCGGCATTCCTATCTACCTCTTAGAAGAAATCCCGATTCGTGGGGCAGCGCTGCCCACCCTGGTGACGAGCGCGGAATATGTGCTCACTCCTGCTGAAGATGGCCCAGAAGTCACCGATCTACACACTCGCGCCGCGGCGCTGCTGGCTCAAGAACATATTGAGCGCGCCAGCCGCGACAAAACCTACGACCTGCGCCCGCTTATTCTTGATCTGCGTCCCGAAACAGATGGCAGCCTCATCGCCAACCTCAAAACTGGCGATAAAGGGAATGCACGCTCGGATGAACTGATAGCGGCAATGGGCCTGGAACTAGGGCAGGTGAATATTCACCGCCGTCTCCTGTTCTTGAGTGAAGAAGCCGTCGTCTAAAAAATAAAACGAGCAGCGCACATAGGCGCTGCTCATTCAGTGATCGTGGTGCGGTGACCGCACCCGGTTTTTGTTAGAACCGGGGAATTAGTCGCAGCACACCAAATGATTGACCAACTTATCCAATGTCTCACGTGGCGGACGCAGGCGATCATTGCTCAGATGCGCCAGCGGTTCATCAATCATGTGGCTGGTTTCCGCCAGTGTAGGACGGTTTTTGTCCACGAAGATCAGCCCGGTGATAAACTGGTTCTGTTTGCGGGTATCTTCTAACAGATTCATGGCCGCCAGTTTATCTGTCGGATCATGTTGGGTCGGATCGAGTTTCTTCAGCACCACATGCGAACCGTCGTGCATTTGAACCGTTTGCACGGTCCCCGGTTCCTGTTCCTCGATAACGATCGGCTGGTAGTCGGGAATGAAGGTGATGTCTTGCAGCGGCTCCTCGTGTGCTTTCCCATAGGGATAGCTCTTAGAGGATGACTCGTGGTTGTTGAACGTCACGCACGGGCTGATAATATCCAGCACTGCCGTTCCGTGATGGCTGAACGCCGCTTTGAGCAGTTCGCGCACCTGGTTGGCATCACCCGCGAATGATCGCGCCACAAACGAAGCATCAGCCGCCAGCGCTTCAAGACAGATGTCAATGGGCGGCAGTTCGTTAACGCCCGCATACTTGAGTTCCTGGCCGTAGTCTGCTGTTGCCGAAAACTGGCCTTTGGTTAAACCATACACCCCGTTGTTTTCGACAATATACACAATCGGCACATTGCGTCGCACCATGTGTTTGAAGTTGCCCAGGCCGATGCTGCCCGTATCACCGTCTCCGCTGACACCTACTGCGATCAGGCTTGTGTTGGCCGTCGTAGAGCCGGTGGCAATTGCCGCCATGCGTCCATGAAGTGAGTTGAACCCGTGCGACCGGCTGAGGAAATAGGCGGGGGATTTGCTCGAACAGCCAATACCGCTCAGTTTGATCACATCGTGGGGGTTAATCGCCAGATCAAACGCCACCTGGATTATCTGACTCGAGATTGAGTTATGGCCGCAGCCCAGGCATAAGGTGGAGTTACCACCCTTATAATCGTTACGTTGCAGACCGATTTTATTTTCCCGCGTAGCCATCTTCTATTGTTCCTTTTCCAAAATTGAATTCGTCATCCATTGCGCGGTGTGGGGCAGGCCGTCAAGGTGAGCCACTGAGACGACCCGCGCGGCGAGTTCGGGATATTCCATCCATACCAGTTTGGCCATCTGGCCGTCAGTGTTGTTTTCTACCACATAAATCCGGTCGTGCTGCGCGATAAAATCGCGCGTTGTGTTCTCGAACGGCAGTGCGCGCAGGCGCAGGTAGCTGGTTTTAACGCCTTTTTCCGCCAGTTGATCGCGGCTTTCGATGACGCAGGAATCGGTGGTTCCGTAGGCGATAATCCCGATTTTTGCGCCTTTAACCTGATCTACTACTGGCTTAGGAACCAGTGTGCGCGCTGTGTCAAATTTCCGACCCAGTCGTTCCATATTGTTCGACCAGTCTTCGGGGCGTTCGCTGTAGGTCGCCTTTTCATTATGACCGGTGCCGCGCGCAAACCATGCGCCTTTCGGATGATCCAGACCGGGCAGGGTGCGGTAGCAGATGCCATCGCCGTCTACATCTTCATAACGCCTAAATCCGCCCAATCGATCCAGGTCTTCTGCGTCCAACACTTTACCGCGATCCATCGGCACATCAGGATATTCGAGCGGTTTGCTCATCCACAGGTTCATGCCGAGATCAAGATCACTCATCACCAGCACCAGGGTTTGTACCCGTTCGGCCAGATCAAAAGCGCGCCACCCAAACTCAAATGCTTCTTCGATCCCATTCGGGAACAGCAAAATGTGTTTGGTATCCCCATGTCCCAAGAAATAAGCCGTCAGAATGTCGCCCTGAGAAGTACGGGTCGGCAGACCTGTGCTGGGTCCCACGCGCTGAATATCCCAGATCACTGCCGGGACTTCGGCATAATAGGCGAGGCTGGCGAATTCGGACATGAGCGAAATGCCCGGTCCTGAAGTTGCGGTCATGGCACGCGCCCCGGCCCATCCTGCACCGACCAACGTACCGACGGCGGCAATTTCATCTTCAGTTTGAATCACGGCATAAGTTGCTTTGCCGGTCTCAGGATCGGTGCGCATGACTGACAAATATTCACGCGCGGCATCTACCAGGCTGGTAGAGGGGGTGATAGGATACCAGGCGACCACACTCACACCGCCGAAAACCGATCCCAATGCCGCCGCCGAGTTGCCATCCAGCAGCAGCATTCCATGCGTTTTATCCATCGGCTTCACTCTGAATGGGTCTACTTTCGCCAGATTATCCTGCGCCCATTCGTAAGCCATACGAACCACGCCCATATTCATATTCACCGGCTTGGCTTTGCCGCCGAAGTGGAAATCAATCGCAAAAGCGACCTGATCCAGTTCGATTTCTAACAAAGTCGCCAGAACACCTACATAGACCATGTTAGAGATATACGACTTAAGGTTTGGCGGCACGTCAGCAGCCTGATCGACAATCGCCTTAAGAGGCATGTGGTAATAAGTAATATCGGGCCGGTCCTGCGCGATCTTCCATTCTTCGGGATACACACAGATACCGCCACTGGAAAGATTCTGGATGTCTTCGCTGACTGTTTCCTGGTTCATCGCCACCAGAATATGATAATCGGGACGGCGGGCAATATACCCCTCTTTGCTCACACGGATGCTAAACCAGGTAGGAAGTCCCTGAATGTTAGAGGGGAAAATATTTTTGCCGTTGACAGGTACGCCCATGCGAAAGATGGCGCGCATCAAGGCGGTGTTGGCGGTCTGGCTGCCCGAACCGTTGACCGTGGCAATCATGATCTGAAAATCGTTGATGATCGGTTGTCGCTCACCAAGGAAGGAATTGAATGGGGAGGTCTGAACGTCGGTCATAATTGGGTATGCTCCTGCTGTTTATAGTTTTTCAAGACTTATTAAACGGGAAACGATTTACTCAAAAAAATGATGTATTGAAGGATCCCTTTCTGTAGATTTTGAAGCGTCCTGATGGGCGGGCTGATCAGGAACATAGCGCAGCAGTTCCATATGTTCTTTGAGCGCCTGGTAGCCGCCCTCAAAATCGCCCTGGGCGACATATTCCACCATGCGCTCGTGATAATTCCAGACTTCGTGGTGGTACGATAGGTCTGCATACATTGACAGACCATACGCTTCATACGCGATCCAATAGGCTTCTAATAGACCCTGGACAAAAGGATTATTGAGTCGTTTGAAGAAGGTCAGGTGCAAACTACGATGTTCCTGAAAGGGAACCATGACGGGGATATAGTTTAATTTTTCTTGAGCGCGTGTGATCAAATGGCGCAAATGAGCGATATCTTCAGGGGTAAGACTGGCAACGGCTTCGTGCCAGAACCCTAATTCGACACTCCGGCGCAGCTTGGCGAAGTGCTGAAAATGGTGGCGGTTACGTTCCAGCGCATACAACACGCCTAATGTGGCCGCTGGCCCAAAGCAGAATTCCTGCACCTGGGTTCCGATACGCGGCTTGATCTGCACATAACCCAGCGCGCGCGCCACCGCCAGGTCTTCGCGCAGTTTGCTAACGCTGATCCCCAATTCGGCGCTTAGCTCGTTAATTGTGGGGAGGCGGTCACCAGCATTGATCTGGTGTTCGACAATATAGTGTAGAATATCAGAGTCTAAACTTGAGCCAGACATAACGGCCCTCACTTCTAGGGGTTACAAAAATAGTGAATAAGCATAAAATGAATTATCGGATCAATCTGATTTATCCGATATAACTACAGAATATTATAAACCGAGATGATTTTTTTGCCAAGATGTTAGTGCAATTCGCCTGTGATATAATGCTGCCATTGGTGATGTTGACCTAAAGAAAGGGGAATCGGCGTTTTTTCTTGCCGAATTTTCGATGACACGGACGCTGGTGATTGCCAACCAAAAGGGGGGTGTTGGGAAATCTACCTCGGTGATGAACCTGGGGATCGCTCTGGGTGAGCGCGGCCTGCGTGTCTTGTTGGTCGATCTCGATCCCCAGGGCGGCCTGACTGCCGCGTTCGGCATCGATTCCTACAACACCCGTCTGAGTACATTTATGCTGCTGGCTCACGAACAGGTATCGCTGGCGCGTGTGGTGCGCCCGGTTCGGCCTCGCGTGGCACTGGTCCCTGCCAGCATTGATCTGGCCGCTTCTGAAATTCAGTTGGCGGCGGTGGCGGATCGCGCTCACCGCTTGCGAAATGCGCTGCGGCGCAGTCGAATTCCGTTTGATTATGTGTTGATTGATACTCCGCCGGGCCTGGGGATTCTGACCGCGAACGGCCTGGTGGCGGCGGATGAACTATTGATTCCGGTGCAGTGTCAATATCTGGCGATGCGCGGCGTGCGCGCGTTGATGGAGACCGTTGTGCGGATCAAAAATAGCCTGAATCCCACGCTCAGGTTAGCGGGTTTGTTCGGGACAATGTTTCGCACTGAATCACAGCACGGACAAGAAGTGGTGGACGAACTGCGCGCCGTGTTCGGCCCAAAGATGTTTAAGACCCTGATTCACTACGATGATGTAGTAGCCGAAGCGCCTCTGGTCGGGCTGTCGGTCTTGGAATATATGCCCCGGCACCCGATCGCACAGGGATACCGGGCATTGTCGGAGGAGATTGTGAATGGGCGAGTCGAATGATGAACAGCGTCCCAGGGCGTCCCTACGCGGTAGGGGCCGCGAGATTTTCTTCGGCAAGCGTGCTGCGCCAGCAGAGGAACCGGCCCCCCCGCCGCCTTTGCCAGAGCAGCAAGGGCGAGTGGATCCTGCCGCTCTCAAATTAACGCCGGAAGAATCCGCCGCGCTGCTCAATTTTTCACCTGATGCACCAGTTTATGCTGCCGAAGTCTCGCTGCCTGCCGGGCCATCATCCCGCGCGAAAACGGCTCCATCTGAAACCCCAGCAGTGATACCCGATCCCAGCGTGTTGGCCTGGATGCAGCAGGAATCCAGCGGTGAGGAACCATCGGCCCCGGTTGTTCCGGCAGAACTACCACGAGAAGCGATAGACGAAGTTCTCGAAGTAAACCGCTCAGCGGAGCAAACCTGGAATGAAGTGGAATTTACCTTTCCTGATGAGGATGAGTATGCTCTGCCGCCCGTGATGGAGATCGAAACTCCCGTGCTAGATGCTATTCCTCTGGCTGAGCGCGAACCCGAACCCCCGCCTGCCACCGATGAAGACCTTTATCAACCGCAAGCAGAAGTAGAGGCTTTGATTCCCCGCCAGCCTGAAACGTGGCCGGGGATAGATTCGGTCGGGATGCACGAAACCCCGCCTGCTGCCCGTCCGGTTTCGGTGGGGCCGACTGAGGCAATCTTCGATGAAACCGGCGGCGTTACCTACCAGACCAGCGATGAAGAGGCGGCTTATACCCTGCCCGATCCCTTTGGGATAGATGCTAAGCCGTCCAAGCGGCCTTCGGCGCGTGTCTTGTTTGGCAAAACGCCCCGCGCCGATAAAGACCTTTTGAATTTGCTGGTGGATGATGACCGGATTTTGAAGCTGTCGCAGCAGATCGAAGCGATGCAGGACGATCTGGCGCAGAACGTGGTCGGAGATCGTAAGACGACGGACGCTTATCAAAAAGAATTGCTGCAAGCCAGCAGTCTATTATTAGCCTCGCGCGCCAATTATGACGATGCACGCGCCGTTGTTTATCGCGTCCGGTCCGACATCAACCGCCAGCGCAAAGTAGTGGCAGACATCCGGCGTTACCGTCCGCTGCTGCTCAATTATTATATCGGTTGGGGAATCACCCTGATCGTATTGTTCCTGCTCAAATCGCTTTTTACTGGCGTGACGGATGCCGTAGGAGTTGGTATCGCCTCTGCATTGTATTACCCCATGTTGTTGGGCATCGGCGGATCGCTGATCGCAGGGTATCTGACCCTGGAGCGTCACACGACCCGCCAACGCGATTTTGATCCCCTGCACATTAGCTGGTATTTATTCAACCCGCTGATGGGCAGCGTCATGGGCTTGCTGATGTTCCTGCTGGCCTCTATTGCCAACGAAGACCTGCTGCGAGAGACGGCCAGCGGAGCCGAAAACGCCATCGCCTATTTGCTGTGCGTGGTGGGCGGCATGAATCAAAATAATGTTCTGCGCCAG
>JACRBK010000232.1 GCA_016234525.1 Chloroflexota bacterium | reverse complement strand
TTACCCGCCCTGATCACCCTGGCCGAACTCGCCATTCAACAGCACGAACCAGACAAAGCCCGCGAGTATCTCAACAGCGTGTGGGAACTCGCCGAACGCGGCCCGTACCCGCTGTTTCATGCCGACGCGCTGAATCTGCTGGCGCGGCTGGATCGCGCTGGTGGTGATCTCGACGCCGCCCGCAAATCTGCCACGCGCGCTTATGAATTGTCGTGGTGCAGCGGCCCGCCCTATGCGTATCACTGGGGATTAGAATCCGCACGCCAACACCTGATCGAACTCGGCGCGCCGGTCCCTGATCTGCCGCTGTTTGATCCCGCCCAACATCCACCCATGCCGGAGATCATAATTTAATTCAGACAAATACCGGATAAAAAGTGTTCTAACAATGAACCGTATTGTCGATAATTCTTTTACCCTGGTCACTTCCATGACTATTGCAGACTGCCTATCTAGATTAAGGTGGATTCCGCTTCAAGGTGGCAGTCATGCCGCAAAGCGGTTTAACAAAGTTTACAGCAAAGAGGTAGACGAAGGAGCAAAATCATTCCGTTTAACAATCGAGGATATTATTTTTTTAAAACCGCAGGTCGAAGCCATAGGTCGTTTGGAAGATTCAAATGGGTCTACCTTAATTCATGTAGAAATCAAAAACACTACTCCCACTATTTCTAAAAAAGGGTTTCTTTTTCTAGCCTTATGGTTTTCTTGTATGGCAATATTGTCTATTATAAATGCGGCTTATCTACTCCTTTTCTTGTTGTTTGGCTTTTTTTCAATCATAGGTTACCTCTATAGCTTTTTCGGATTTCGAAATATGCTTCTCGATACAATAAAACAAAATCTGGACGCAACTTAGCCCGATATTAATCTAACGGCAGGGTGATCTGCCGCCGCCCATCCATCACGGACTCGCTGGCAGCGCGCCCGGCCAGAATCGGGCGCTGCTCACCGGGAGGCAGCACAAACACGATCCGATCATAGGGCAGCGGGTAATCGCCTGTGACACCGCAGTCGAGCGTAATGTGATCGGGCTCGGCGCTGATTCCTAACCGGACGCTGGCATAACCTCCTTGCTGGTAATCCAGGCTGATCCCATCATCCTCGATCAGGGTGAACACGCCCCAACCGGATTCTTTCGCCGGATAGACGTAGACCTGCCGCAGATTATCGGGCTGTTCCCCGATGTGACGCATCGCCCGCCCCATTGGGATCATTCCCCCCGCCGGGATGAATAACGGAATCCGATCCAACGGCGCATCGGCGAGAATCATTCGCCCGCCCACATGCCATTTGCCGCTGTAAAAATCACACCAATCCGTCCCGGCAGGCAAATAGACTTCGCGGGCGCGGGCGCCGTCTTCTAACACCGGGGCGATCAGCAGATTCGGCCCCAGCATAAACTCAAAGGACTCGGTGTGGCAGCGCGGATCGTGCGGGAAAGTGTAGACCAGCGGGCGCAGAATCGGCTCACCGCTGCGCGCCGCCTCAAACAGCAGCGTGTAGAGATAGGGGATCAGCCGGTAGCGAAACTCAAACCACTGCCGGATGATCGGCAGCGCTTCGGGATACATCCAGGGTTCGTTGGCTGTCCGGTCATCATTCCACGAGTGGATACAAAAACGTGGGTGAAAGACTCCCGTCTGAATCCAGCGCACGAACAATTCCGGGTCTGGTCTTGGCCCGGCGAATCCGCCGACATCATGCCCAGTGTTCGGTGCGCCAGAGAGACTCAGCCCTAATCCCATCGGCAGGTTATAACGCAGCGTTTGCCACGATGTGAAATTATCCCCTGACCACGTTTGCGCGTAGCGCTGAATGCCGGGACAGCCCGAACGCGACAGCACGAACGGGCGCTCGTTGGGGCGGCTTTCGCGCTGTGCTTCATACGATGCTCGCACCATCAACAGCGTTTGCACCGAACGCAGCAGCCCTACCGGCAGCACCGATCCGCCGCCATAACAGCGTGCTTCATCATCCCAAATTTCATACTCGTTATTGTCGTTCCAGGTGGAGTCAATGCCATAACGCAGCAGCGCCGCTTTAACCTGATGTTTCCACCAGCGATAACCCGCCGGGTGCGTGAAGTCGATATGTGATCCCACCCCGCCCCAAAACGTGTTGATCTCCGGCGTGTTCTGCTCCGCCGCGCGGATAAAGCCGCCGGCCTCGGCCACTTCATCATAACGGGGATGAGTCGTCAGCAGACAGGGTTTGATATTCGCCGCCAGGTGAATCCCCGCCTGGTGAAAGTGATCGACCAGTTCGGCGGGGTTGGGAACTCGGCTGTGATTCCAGTTAAATACGTAGCGTTTGCCGTCCGTCCCAGTGGTATAACCGGAGGACATATGGAACGCATCGCAGGGAATCCGGTGGCGGTGACACTGATCGACGAAGTGTTTAAGCTGTTCTTGCGCGTCGGACGCTTCGGTGTAGCTCATGGTCGAGCCGAGATAGCCTAACGACCAGCGCGGCGGCAGCACCATCCGCCCGGTGAGGCGGGAGAATTTGCGCACCACATCGGGGATGCTTGGCCCATAAATCAGGTAATAATCCAGATCGCCATCTTCCGCCCGATAATAACGGTAGGCGCCGTGATAACCATCGATCTCGCGCCCCAGGTCGAAAACACCCGTCGCGTGATTGTCGTAAAATAGCCCGTAAGCGATCTGAAGATTAGGAACAAACGTGATGTAAAACGGGAAGTGTTTGTACAGCGGGCCGCCGGATTCTGCGTCGTAGCCAATCGCATCCATATTGAGCAGGCGGATATGTCGCCCGGTTTTGTCCAACGGGCCAGATTGTTCGCCAAAACCGTAATAATGTTCACCTTCGCGCCGCTCTAAGCTGTGGGTGAATTGATGCGAGGTGCGGTCATAGGTATAACCCCGCGCGCCGAGATCGGCGGCGAAGAGTCGCCCTGAGGCGTCGGACCAGCGCAGCCCCAGCGAGTCCAGCGTGATATCGATCTGAACCTGAGCCGTTTGCAGGCACAGCTCGCCATCCTCTGACTGGTTGAGGTCAAAATCAGGCAGCGGAAAGGGAGACAGATCGTCGCGGCGGCGGCCTTCGAGCGGCACATCACCCTCGGGTCCTACCACCATCCAGGTTCGATTCAGGCGGGGGATTCCGCGTGGGAAAAATTCGACGCGGATCAGGTCGTGATCCAGCACACTGATCTGGAAACGCTCACCGCGTTGACCGCTAAAGACCAGGGGATTCGCCGCTGGATCATGCAGCGTGATAGGGGTAGGTAAAGTGAGTCTCATGGTAAATAATTTACCTTTAACGAATTATCCATACAATATACCTCATACAGAAGACAGTCAAATCGGGCATCATCGCAGCATCTCCCCACAAACACCTCGGCCAATTCTGATCGTTTTGTCAGTTTATACTGGGTCAAAAAGTGTACGGTCGCGCGTGCATCGTGTTATACTTCTTGATGTGGTCTGGTGATTTCGAAACAAATGGGGCGGGCCACCGTCAACTGAGGGCAGTCGAGCATGGATAATCCGCAAGTGATCGGCGAGCGGTATACCCTGGAACGATTGATCGGTCAGGGGGGAATCGGCCAAGTGTATTATGGACACGATACCCAGACAAACGACCCTGTCGCGATCAAGGCGCTCAAACCTCATACGGTAGAGGATAATCCCCGCCTGCTTGAACGTTTCCGGCGCGAAGGCGAAGCACTTAAAGAACTGGATCACCCCCATATTGTCAAAATGCTGGCGCTGGTCGAAGAAGCGGGCCGCCATTACATTGTGATGGAATATGTCAGCGGCGGCTCTCTATACGACCTGCTCAAACAGCACGGCAAACTACCTGTCGAGCGTGTGCTGGCGATTGCTCTGGACCTCTGCGACGCGCTCACGCGCGCTCACCGGCTGCAAATCGTCCACCGCGATATTAAACCCGCCAATGTGCTGCTGCTGCCCGATGGTACGCCGCGCCTGACCGATTTCGGCGCCGCCCGAATGCAGCGGTTGAATACACTGACCAGCGAAGGCGGGATCGTCGGCACCGTGTCATATCTCAGCCCGGAAGCGTGCCAGGGCCAACACGTCGATGGACGCACTGATATCTGGTCATTTGGCGTGATGCTGTTCGAGATGATGACCGGCCAGCGCCCATTTGATCGTTCGACGGCAATGGCGACGGTGATCGCGATCATCAAAGACCCGCTGCCCGATCTGGTGTCTGTGCTGCCCGATGCCCCCCCTAAATTGGTGAATCTGATCTACCAGATGCTCGAAAAAGAGCCGGATCGCCGCATTGCCAGTATGCGTTTGGTCGGCGCGGAACTCGAAGCGACCATTCAGCCTTCGGGCAGCGGCGCGCATGAAACGCTCGACCTGATTTTTCGCATGTTGGAAAAAGGCGACAACTCGCGGATGGCGACCTCCGGGCGGCAGTTGGTCGATACCAAACTGGGGACGCCGATCACTGAACGCACAGCCGATGTCGTGGGGGCGTCTGAAAAACCCGCCAGTTCTGCCAGTTCTGCCGGTTCCACCACCTCTCAACCGATTTCAGTCGGCCAGTTTGAAAAACAGGCCCCGGCCCAACCGCCGGAACTAAAACCCGTCACTAACCCTCAGCCGTTGCAGGTCCACAGCCAGGCCCCTGCGCCCGAAGTTTCGGCGGCTGCTCGTATGATCTCACCTACCTTGCTGCTCGCTGGGGGGGCGGTGGTGGTCATACTCATTCTGCTGGTGCTCATTCTAACTGCCTAGTTTTTGTCATCGCGCGGTTCAAAAACCAGATTTCCCCCTAATGATCAGGGGACTTTGGGTATTGGGAACCGCGTTTAATTTTTGTATATGGGATTGGGGCAAGGGATCAAACAATATGGATGCTAACCAACTACATCGAGTCATTACCGAAATTCTCAAAACCGCCTGCACGAACGGTCAGCTTGATTGGAATGTGTTGGCCGAGTGGGAGCGGCAGTGGAATATCTGCCAGGAAAAACTGCCGCTGCTCGAACACAAGGTGCGCGAACTGGGCGACGCACTGATCAAAGCGATGGAGCCGCCGCTGCATTACGCTGTTTTTCTGCGTCCCGCACCCGGCGAGGAGCGCGATGTGGTCGTCGGTACGGGGGGCGGGCGGCTGGAAGTCCACCTCACTGATCAGGTCGCCAACGCGCTCGAAACGCTTACGCCGGGTCAGGAATTGGTGCTCAACAAAGATCAAAACGTGGTCGCGCTGCGCCATATGTACGCGGGCGGCGAAACGGCGGAAGTGGTCAATATCCTCAAGCCGGAGCAAGCCGGGGAAGTGCTGGAAATTACCCAGGGGACTCCTAAAAATCCGCTGGCGCTGCGGGTGCGCTGGCGCGAAGGCGAAGAGGAAGACGTGGAATGTTCTGAGGAACTGGCGCAGACAGCCCTCAAACGCGGCGATATTGTCGAGATCGATCCTGATAGGCATCAGGCGATCAGCAAAGTGCGCCCCAGGCTGCATGTCCGCGCCGGGGGACACGAGGGTATTGTGGTCGAGATCAGCGATCAGTTGTTTGAAGAAGGGGTGCAGATCGGCGATATTGTGCGCGTCGAGACGAACCTCAAATTCGCTTTTGAAAAACTGCCGTCTTATGAAACCGGCGGGCTGGCGCTCGAAGAAATCCCCGATGTCAGTTATGAGGACATTGGCGGTCTTGAGGGCCAGATCGAGCAGGTCTATGACGCTATCGAACTGCCCTATCTTTACCGCGCTCAATTTGAAGAATACCAGCTTAACCGCCCTAAAGGATTGCTGCTCTACGGCCCGCCCGGCTGCGGCAAAACCATGATCGCCAAAGCCGTCGCCAACAGCCTGACGCGCACGATCCGCGATCACCTGGTGCAGCTTGAACGCCGGATCGTGTTGTATAACCGGATGCTGCAAAATCCCGATGATGCCGCGCTGGTGCGAGAATATGCCGCTCTGCTGCCCCCAAACCAGCCAGACGAGGCGATCACCGCTGAAAGCACCGTCGATCAAGCCGTCGCGCATTTGCGCCTTTACCTGGAACACCACCGGGTAGACCTGCGCACGCTGGACAAAGAACTGCACACGATCCGCTCGGTGCTGGCGCAAGAAGACGGCATACGCGGCTTTTTCCTCAACGTAAAAGGCCCCGAACTGCTCGATAAATACGTGGGCGAAACCGAACACCGCATCCGCAAGATTTTTGAAGAAGCCCGCCGTTATGCCACTTTTTATACCCCGGTGGTCATCTTCTTCGATGAAATGGAATCGATGTTCCGCGCGCGTGGATCGGGCCGTTCGTCGGATGTTGAGACAACGATTGTGCCGCAGTTTTTGGCGGAACTCGACGGCGTAGAAGCGTCGGAAAACTTGATCGTAATCGGGGCCAGCAACCGCGCCGAACTGATCGATCCGGCGATTATGCGTCCGGGTCGGCTGGACATCAAGATCAAAGTGGATCGCCCGACCCGTGAGTCGGCGCTCGATATTTTCGCGCTTTACCTTCTGCCTACCCTACCGTTGAACAGCGCAGGCGTGGACGGGGTTTCGGACGCGATAGAGGGCCTGGGCAAGATCGTTTTCCGCAAAGCCTATCGCGCATCAGGCGGCGGTGTAGATCATGCATTAACCTGTTCTCTGCCTGAGGGCTGTGATTTCCGGCTGGCGCGTTTCCTGTCGCCTGAGGCGCTGGATCAGCTTGGCGCGCTGCCTCCCCGGACGTTGGTCCGAGAGGCCGTGCTGAATCTCGACCCGGATGGTGATCTGGTTAAGGTGCTGCGTCGTTTCCAGAGCAGCGCAGAGATCGGCGCGATCACCGAAAAACTGCTGGCGCTGCACGCCTGGTTGGATGATGACCGGGCGCAGCAGGCGCAGATGCTCGACTATGTGCGCCGCGAATGGTTAGCCGAAGCGATGATTCTGGATGTGATCCAGATTCTCTACAGCCCGGCCAGCTTGATGAACGTGTTGACCAACAACGGCAGCCGCTATACGTTCTATATCAAAGATTTCGTGAGCGGGGCGGTAATCGCTAATATCGTCGCCCGCGCCAAAAAGAGCGCGGTCAAGCGAGTGATTCTTGGCCAGGCCAACGAGCCGCAGGGCATCAGCTTGAAAGACCTGCACGACGCCGTTTACCAGGAATTTAACGAAGGCAAAGATCAGCTTGCCCAGACCAAGATTTCGGCAGAACTGGGCCTGAACGAGCAGTTAAAGTTCGTGGAACTGGTGCTGCAAACCGGGCAGATTGATCCCTGGAACGAGGACAAACTGCGCCCGTATGAAACCTTCGCCTGATCACCAATCCGTCGATTATGGGGGGCGCGGCAGACAGCGCCCCGACGCAATACGGCTTATTTTGATGAGTTTTAGGATGATCTATAACAGAGAGCGGGTGGGAAAACGATGACAGTGGCTAAAGCAGTGGGGATCGAAACTGAATATGGCTTGATGGTGTGGGGCGTGGATGTTTTTAGCCCCTTCACCGCCGCTCAAATGGTGCTAAACAGTTATAAGTCAGTGGGCGGGCCGTCGATCCCGATGGGCATGTATTACAACGTCCAGACCGGAGATATTCAAGAGGACTTTGACGACGAGGAATATGAAGCTTGGGACGAACTCGAAGCGCTGGAAGAACTCGAACGGCTGGTAGAGAAGCCCAAGAAAAAACATAAGTCGTACAAAAAAGCGAAAAAAGACGGCCATGCCTCTGCTCAGACAGCTCAAAATGGCGGGCAGTCGGTGGTGTTGTATGGCCTGGGGAGCCTGATGCTCGCCAATGGATCGCGCTTTTATATTGACCACGCGCATCCCGAATACTGCACGGCGGAGTCACTCTCGCCGCGCACGGTGGTTGCTGCCGATAAAGCCGGGGAGCGGATCGTTAGCCGGTGCGCCGCCGCCGTCAATCGCAGCGGGATCCTGCCCGCCGGGCAGCAGGTGTTGATCTACAAAAACAATTCCGATTACAAGGGCAACAGCTACGGCTGCCACGAAAATTACCTGTTGGGCGTGGATTTGTTCGAGGACTTGCTGCGGCGGCGCTCGCATATCATCTACCGTTATCTGCTGCCCTTCCTGATCTCGCGGGTGGTGATCTGTGGGGCGGGCAAAGTGGGCTATGAAAACCGCACGCCGCCCGCGTTGTTCCAACTCACGCAGCGGGCCGACTTTTTTGAGACGCTGACCGGTATCCAAACCACGTACCAGCGCCCCTTGTTTAACACCCGCGACGAGGCGCACTCCAATCAGAACACTTACCGTCGCCTGCATGTCATTTTGGGTGATGCGAACCTGTCCGAGGTTTCGACGTATCTCAAAGTGGGCATTACGCAGATCATGCTGCACATGCTCGAAGCGGGGTATATCAAGACCGATCTGACGCTGGAAAACCCCGTCGAAGCTTTCCGGCAGGTATCACGCGATCTGACGTTCAAAAAGCCGCTGAAGCTCGAAAGCGGCGAACAGATGACCGCCGTCCAGCTTCAGGCGTTTTACCTGGACCTTGCCGAAAAGTACCTCGATGAACACGACGGCACCGATGAGCAGTGGGAAGTGTGGGACAAGTGGGCCGACGTGGTCGAGGCGCTCGAAAACGATGATCTGGCTCCTCTGAGCCGCCAGTTGGACTGGGCGATCAAAAAGAATGTGTTGGAGCGTTATCTCGCGGGCCAACAGTCTACCTGGGAAGCGGCTGAACGCTGGCAGCCGGTCATCGAAACGATTCTGGCGCTCGGCGATGATTTAACTATCGGCGAGGCGATGGCGCGTGAGGCCGGGTTGGATTGGGCCGATTATGCCCAACAGCGCGAGATTTATTTTAATCTGCGGCGGCTGGACCTGGAATATCACGATATTCGTTCCGATGGCGATGACGCCGGGCTGTTTTACCGGCTGCAAAATGCCGGGCATGTGGATCGGATTGTCACGGATAGTGATATTGAGCGTATGATCCACACTCCCCCAACCGATACTCGCGCCTGGCTGCGCGGAAAGATCGTCGAGCGGTTTTCGCGCTATATCGTGGGCGCCGATTGGAGTTATATCCAGCTTCAAGTGCCCAATCGCACCCCCGGCCAGGTGTACCGGTTAGAGTTTCCTAACCCCTTGATCGGGACGGAACAAGAAATGTCGGCCCTGTGGGAACATTTCCGCACCCCGGCGCAAATGTTTGCCTATTTTTTGGCCTCTAACCAAACTTAAACTATGTCAGGGAGAGGTTAATTAACATCCTAACCAAATTCTCATGAATCTGGACCTTCCTGGACCTTTCGTAGTTCTAAAAAGTGTGCTATATTGTTAACATGGGTCGGGATGGTTTAGAACATTTCAATCTGATCAGCGCGCCATATAGGCCGCGCGTCTTTCCAGTCACCGGGTATCCCCCGAACTTCTAGGTGTCTGGCGGTTTCCGAAAAGACGTATACTGTGGGAAGTTACCCAGAGTAGTAGGGTTGTATTTTCTTAGTGACAAGGGGTCAATCGAGATGGCAGACAATCAGCAAGTCAAAATCGAACGCACCCGTCGCAGCCGCCGCAGCGAGCAAGAACAGCCCCAATCTGACGGGCAGGTTTTTGTCGAAACGCGCGAAGAACTGCGCCAGATTGATGAGATCATTACGGGCATCGTCGCGCCTGCGGCCACTCAGCCAAGCGTGACCCTGGGAGGCGGTCAGCCGCAGCAGGATGTGCGGAATATCTCCAGCGAAGAAATGCTGCGTGGTTTCCGCCAGCAAAGCGGCCAGTAACCCGACTGATTCTGGCTCTTTAACTCACTACCGGATAACGTGTTGGTCCCTTCTCAGCAGCGAGCCATTCGAGACGAGGACCGGCCTGGCAAAACGTTATCCGGTTTATTTTTTTAGACGGATAGTTTGTTTTTTAGTAGATTCTTAAACAGGGGTGCTGCTTGTCGCGCCCGGACACACACGAGGATCAGGGATGGCGCTTAGAGACCGGGTCCACAGCATCGAAACCGAATACGCGATTGCGTTCTATAACAACAGCGGTCAGCGACCTGGCCCTGGAACCATCGTTGATGTGTTGATGGATGCGGTAAGCGAGAGTCATGGCATCCCGTCCAGCGCCTTTTTAGTCAACGGCTCACGGCTGGCGCACGATGTCGGTCATGCTGAATGGGGCTTGCCGGAGTGTCGCAGCGGGTATGAAGCGGCAGTCTATGATAAAGCCAGCGATCACCTGTTTTTACACTCGGTGGTTCCGATGGCCGAAAAACGCCTGCTGCAAGATGGTTATGTGGGCAAGCTGGTTGTGGCGAAAAACAACGCCGATTCGTTCGGGGCCACCTATGGCTGCCATGAGAATTACCAGATGCAGCGCAACGCCGAATTGTTGGGCGAGGTAGATTTTCTGCGTTATATGGCCCACAGCCTGATCCCGTTCCTGGTCTCGCGCACGATCTTGTGCGGATCAGGGCGTCTGGCGATGGATCGTGGGCTTGGTCCGCAGCGGCTCCGTTACGAAATTTCGCAGCGCGCCGGGTTTATCCAGACGGTGGTTTCGCGGGACACCACTCGCGCCCGCCCGATCTTTAACCTTGGGCGCGAAGGTGAGTCTTTCGCCAGCGGCAACAACCGCCGCCTGCACCTGATTTTAGGGGATGCGACCCTCTCTGGTTGGGCGACCTGGATCAAACTCGGCAGCACGGGGTTGATGCTGCGCCTGGTCGAAGATATGTTTTTGGACGATGCCCCTGCCCTGACTGATCCGGTAGCGGCGATCAAATCCGTCAGCCGCGATCTCAGCGGGCAGGCGATGATTCCACTGCAAAACGGCGGCCAGATCAGCGCCCTGGACCTTCAGTGGTTCTATTATGATCAGGCCGATAGTTATTTGAATGTTTTCGGCGCTTCGGAAGAAGACGAGGACCTGATGGAAGCCTGGGGTGCTGCCCTGGAAGACTTTGGCCGCGATCCGCTGCTGCTGCGCGACCGGGCCGACTGGGCCATCAAAAAACACATGCTGGACAGTTATTTGCAGCAGAACGGTTATGCGTGGGATCGTCTGCCCACCAGCCAACAGGCAATAGCTGATTTGCAGGCATTTGATCTTCGTTTTCACGAACTCAGCCCGGACGGTTTGTATCATCGCCTGTATCCGGCGGATACGCTGGTGAGCGCCGATGAAATCGCCTACGCCCAGGATTATCCCCCGCCTTTTACGCGGGCGCGCATCCGGGGCGAAGCGATCCGGCTCAGCCGGGAATGCGGCTTGCATGTGCGGACCGATAGCTGGACTAGTGTCAGCATCGAGGAAGATCATATCAACATCTCCCAGCCAATGGACTTTGATCATCGCCAGTTAGCGGGTTGGGATCATCCCTGGCAGCGGTTGGACCGGCTGATCACCGAAGAAGAGGGCGAAAACAAGCCCTATAACAAACTGGGTCGTTATTATCAAAACCTGGGGCTGCATCAAAAGGCGCTGCTCGCTTTTCGCACCGCCGCCGAAAACACCCCAGAAGATTTGGATGTGGTTCACGACCTGGCGCGCGCTTATCTGTTGATGGGCCGTTATCCCGACGCGATCACCTGGTTCGAGAAATACAACCACCTGGCGGATCGTATCTCGGACCGGGATACGCACGACTATTCGAGCATGGGGTACGTTTACCGGCAGATGGGCGATTATGCGAAGGCGATGCAGATGTATCGCAAAGCCAACCAGGGGACCTCATCGTCTAAACCCCTGGCGAACCGGGGCATGGCGATGGTCTATTTGATGCAGGGCGATCTGGACAGCGCCGTGACCTATTTTGAGAAATCGGTGCAGCATACACCAGAGCGTCAGACATCGTGTGTGGTGCTGGGCGCGATCTACTATTCGCGCGGTCAGATTGATCGGGCGAAGCCGATGTTCCAACAGGCTGTCAACCTTCAGCAGCACCGCGCGCTGTTAGGGTTGGTTGAAAGCACGATTCGTTATTTGCGAGCGGTGGCAAAAGTAGGTTTGGAACATACCGATGCACTCTCCGCCCTACAGCGCGCCTTAAAAACCCAGACGGCAGAAGCGATGGATGGCATCCGGTTGGCAAAAATGCTGCTGGGAATGTTGGCGCAAACCTCCTCGCCCCCGCGTGATGCTCAAGCCGCGCTCGCCCTGGTCGAGCCGATCCAACCAGCGATGGACCCGCCCGATCAGCATATAGAGCTGCCGCCGATGCCCGCTCGCCATCTCGATTGGCTGGGGAAGGGCCTGAACCATCCGAACGCTGAAGTTCGCGCGCGGGCGTTGGAGTATTTTGGGTGGCATTTTGACGATACACGCCAGACGATTCTCAGTTCGCTGCTGCCGGTGGTGCTAGACAAAGCCCACCACGATCCTGATGCTAAAGTGCGGCGAGCCGCTGTGCAGACGTTAGGGGAACTGCGCACTTTAAAAACCGAAATCATGGACGATTTGATTCAGTGTTTGCAAGACAGCAGCCCGGCGGTGCAGTGGGCCGCGCAGTTGAGCCTAGAACAGCTTCATCTGCCGCTCCAACCTGCGCCTGCCGCGCCTGCCCCGGTTGAATTCGGTTTATTCCGCCAACATCCCCCTGTTCCCGCGCCGCGCTTCAGGGAACCGCTGCCTGAACCGTCGTTAGATGAGGGTTTGGATGACTGGCTGAGTGACATCAGTATCGAACCGGAGCAAACCTGATGCCGTTGTTAACTTTTGCTGACACGCAGGGACAGGCACACGCCGTTCGTTTTGCCGAACGCGAAGAAATTCGGATTGGCGCGGACGAGGGGTGGAGTAATCTCACTCTGCCCGCCGCGCTGGATGTCGCGCCGCAGCACGCCATTATCACTCGTTCGGCCTTTAACCGTCTGCTGATGGTGATCGATCTGGCCGGGCGCGCCACCCGTGTGAACCAACATCCGGTGGTCAGGCTGCGTGTGCTGCGCCAGGGCGATACCCTGCAAATTGGGCGCTGTGACCTGACCGTATGGGAAGTGCAGATACGGCGGCTGGAAGCAGGCGACCCGGTGTTAGGCAAAAAATGTCCGGTATCGCGGCGGGTATTCCAGGTCGGCATGGAAGTGATCGCGTGTCCGGGCTGCGGCACGGTGCATGAGCGCGACTCCTGGTTTTTGATCGAACACTGCGCGGCGGGCTGCGATTATCCTAACCGGCAGGTGATCATGGATACGCTGCCGTCGTGGATGCTGGTCGAGCGCCACCTGGATCAAGACTCGCGCCTGATCGAACTGATCGAAAATGGCAAGGTGCTGCAAGACGGCAAATTCTGTCAGGCCGGGCAGGCGCGTGATCAGGTTCCTTTTCAGCGCGGGCAGCACGCGGTGTATTGTCCCTCTTGCCAGACGCCGTTTCACCTGGAATGTTTTGTGACTCTGCCCACCTGCCCGGTGTGCCAATATGACATTACCGGCTTGATCAACCGCTCGTTCGGCGTTCAGAACGGCGGCTGAAGCCAGGAAGGATAAGCGCATGTCTGCTGGCAGCGAACCCCTGATTACCATCACCGATCCTGATCAAGATCGATACGCCCGCCTGCGCCTGATGCAGGGCTACAACCAGGACGTGATCGAACAGGCGCGGTTGATGGTGGTGGGAGCCGGAGCGCTCGGTAACGAAGTGCTGAAAAACCTGGCGCTGTTGGGAGTGGGTTATATCTATCTGGTCGATTTTGACACCATCGAGATTTCTAACCTGACGCGCTCGGTGTTGTTCCGGCAAAGTGATATGGGGCGCGCCAAAGTCGAAGTCGCGGCAGAGCGCGTGCGCCAGATCAACCCGGATGTGAACATTATCGCCCTCAAAGGGGATATAGCTTATGACGTAGGCGCGGGCATTTTCCGGCAGATGGATGTCGTGTTGGGCTGTCTGGACAATCGCGGTGCGCGAATGGCGCTCAACCGGACGTGTTGGCATGTGCGCCGCCCCTGGATTGACGGCGCG
>JACRBK010000231.1 GCA_016234525.1 Chloroflexota bacterium | reverse complement strand
TGTCGGGGTGAACGATAATCAGGTGTATCCCGAAGTGGTGGCCGAATCACCCACCGAACTGCGGATTGTGCTCGAAACCGAGGATGTTCCGCGCCAGTTGGTGGTGGTGAATGGTGCGCTAGACCCGGCGTTGATCGAAGCGATCAAGGCGCTGTTGATGGGGTTGGACGAACAGCCCAATGGGGCGGCGATCCTTGAAGCGTTTGATGAAACGGCTCAGTTTGATGAATTTCCCGAAGGCATTGACGCGGCGCTGGCCCGAATGCAAGAGTTGTACGATACCGTACAAAATAGGGGATAGCCGATGTTTAAAGCACTAAGACAACGATGGGATAATTTCCCGTTGGCCGCCCGGTTGGCCGTCATGATCACGTCATTGGTGGTCGTGGTGGTCATCAGCGTCACCCTGTTGGCCATCCGCCGCGAACAGCAGACCTTTCGGACCGAATTACGCAATCAGGCCAGTCTGATCCTGGATACGCTGGCTGTGTCATCGGCAGATGATCTCTATTTGCTCGATGGGGATGCTCTGTCGGACACAGTGATGCATCTGAACGAATCACCCCTGGTGATCGCCACCCATTTTTATGATGATCAGGGCCGCCCCATTGGGGAAACAACGGCTGGGGAACTGGCGGTTGATCCGCTCGGCCAGCAGTTGTTAACCACGAGCGGGACATGGTTCGACTGGGAATCAGACTCTTTGCGGGCAGGCCGGGCGATCACGGCAGAGCGGCAGCAGTTGGGCGCGGTGAGCGTGGTGCTTTCCACCCGGGCTCACAATGAAAAAGTGGCCGATACACGCCAGGAAGGGCTGATCATTGCCCTGGGAACGGCAGCGCTCGGCGGGCTGTTGGCGATCATCATGAGTCAGGCGATCACCAACCCGCTCAAGGATTTGTTAGAGGCGACCCGGCGTTTAGCCGCGCCGGACGCCGTCAGCGTTGGCCCGGCTCTCTCGACGGATGGCAAAGCTATCGTTCATGCCCATGATGAAGTAGGGCAGTTGGCGCAAGCCTTTAACGAGATGGCCGACGCGATCCAAAAACGCGAGCGTGATCTGCGCGCCCAGGCGGAGAATCTGCATGTCGCCACGCTGAGAGCGCAGGAAGCCTCACGCATCAAAGGCGAGTTTTTGGCGAATATGTCACACGAACTGCGCACCCCGCTCAATGCGATTATCGGTTTTGGCGAACTGCTGTTGATGGGCGCGGGCGGGCCGATCAGCGAACAGCAGGAGCACTATCTCAAGCGGCTGCACGAAAACGGCCAACGGCTGCTCACCCTGGTGAGCGATATTCTCGACCTGACGCGCATCGAGGCCAACCGGGTAGAGTTGGCGATCAAACCCTTCGCGCCGCGTTCGACGGTCGAACGGCTGGTGGCCCAGGTGGCCCCGCTGTCAAAAGACAAAAACGTGACCTTTACCCACACCATAGAAGCTAGCTTGCCGCAAACATTGGCAGGGGATGAAAAGCGGGTCGAGCAGGTGGTGGTGAATCTACTGTCGAATGCGTTCAAGTTTACGGAGCAGGGAACGGTTACGCTCAAAGTATGGGCCGATCCTGAGGCTAAAACCTGGATGCTTTCGGTGTCCGATACCGGCGTGGGTATTCCTCCTCACGCGCTGGATGTAATTTTTGAGGAATTTCGCCAGGTGGATGGCAGTTCAACGCGCGCATATGCCGGGACGGGGTTAGGGTTGGCAATTGCGCGTAACCTGGTGCGAATTATGGGTGGGCAAATCAAGGTTGACAGCCAGTTAGAGAAGGGCAGCACTTTTACCGTTTCTCTGCCGCTGGTGTTAACCGCTGAAGAGGTCGCGCCTGTGGTTCCGGCGTAAATTAAAGGGGAAGAGTTGATGTTAGACTGGAATCATCCTGAAACATGGTCGGTACTGATCGTTGAAGATGAATCGGATAATGCTGAAGTGGTGTCGGATGCGCTGAAATTTATGGGCGCGACGGTGCGCGCGGCGGCGAATGGACGGGTCGGGTTGGAGATGCTGCAAGAATATGCACCCGACTTGATCTTATTGGACCTGTCGATGCCGTATATGGACGGGTGGGAGATGCACCGCCGTCTGCGTGCCGATCCACACACGCGATCTATTGTGGTCGTGGCGCTGTCGGCTCACGCGATGATGGGCGACAAGGAGCGCGTTTTGGCGGCGGGTTTTGATGGTTATCTTTCGAAGCCGGTCAGCCTGCTCACATTTGTGCGCGACCTCCATGCAGCCGTTGAGTCGGCCAAGGTGCCCCCAGCGGCGGCGCGTCCGTCGTCGGGGCTGCCGGATGGCACACCACCGCGCGCCGTCTCTCAAGAGTTCGCGCCGGTCATCCGCGACGGCGTGCCGCTGCCACCCGCATCTCCCGAACCCACTCAGCCCGCGCCGAGTCGTTCTGCGCCTGCCGAACCGTCTTCGAGTCCGGTTGAATCGCAAGAGGTGAAATAATGGATTTAAAGCAAGGTTATATTCTGGTTGTGGAAGACGATCCTGACGGCAGTGAGGTAGTCCAGGCTGTCTTAAGGATGCGCGGGATCACCAGCCGCGCAGCAGGAGATGGTGAAGCGGCGCTCGTTATGATAGATCGTGACACGCCCAGCCTGATCCTGATCGATCTGGCGCTGCCGGGCATGAATGGATGGGGGCTGCTCAAAGCGATTCAGGGCCGCCCCCATCTCGCGCACGTTCCCTGCGTGGCGATCACCGCCTATCACAGCCTCGAAGTAGCCAACGCCGCCATTGACGCCGGTTTTGACGCTTATTTCGCCAAGCCAATCGACACGGGATCGTTTGTGCGCGATCTCGAAAACCTTTTTGGGGGTTGATTCCCTGGTTCGTCGGGACGCAGAGAGCGGGAATCAGGAGGGATCTTTCCAACGAAAAAAATAGATGACGCCCAGGCCAAGAACGATAGCCACAAACGCAACTACCGTCCAGCAGATCACAAAAAGCTGCGGATCAAATAAATTAGAATGTTTTGGCAGCGCCGCAACGACGACTGCCCCAACCGCTCCTGCTGCTCCCCCTAGCAGCCCAGCCAGTCTGTCATTTTCCATCCCGCCGGTAGTTCCTCCTACCGGTTCCTTGTGTATAATAAATATTCTTATTGCCTGAGCTAGTCCCATGAGCGGCAGATAAAGTATCACACTGGAAAGCAACCCAGCAATAAAACCGGTGGTGATATGACAGGCCATCGGCCCTATCATCCGTCCTGTTGCCGCGCCAATGGCTCCGCCAATCATCGCGCTCCACAAGCTGACGAGCGTCAGCAACAGTTCACCATGAGGAAGAGTATCCATAATCGGAGTAAACTCAGCGTCGTCACGCCGAATTTTGTTTGACACAGCATTTCTCCAGTGGTCAAAACCGCGTGGCGAAAAGAAGAGCGGAACTAAAAGAGACGCTCCCCGGTTATTCTACATGGCCTGGTTAAAGATCTCAATTTGAGGTGATTGAAGCGGACT
>JACRBK010000017.1 GCA_016234525.1 Chloroflexota bacterium | reverse complement strand
TGAATCGCGCTGCCCGCGACGACTGCTCCATACGGTGTGAGGTCTTTCACGTCTTGCATGGGGCGAACTTCGACCTGCGCGCCATTTTCAGACAGAGTCTTACCAATCGCCTCCGCGACACCTGCCGTCGATCCCGCCCGGCTGGCATACGCCACCAAAATTTTGTGAGACATGCTCGTTCTTCCTCTCGAACCTCATTTCAAATAAATAGGAGCGCGACGCCCCTACAATAAACAGGTCGGCTGCGGCAGGGGGTAAGGCCGCTTTTACTGAAAACTTGCTTTTGCTGACGGCTGAAAGCTGACGGCTTTTTACCGTCGAGCTAACGCCGTCTCCATCGCCCAGATCGCCAGCGGACGCATATACATACTGGCGCGGAAATCGCCCGCTCCGTTCCACGCTTCTGGGGTGCGGAACCACAAGCCGCCTGTTTCATACACCTGCTGGTACAGCCCGAAAGCCGTCCCCCACGCCTGATCATCCAGCCCACGCAGCAGCATGTGCGCCGCCAGCATATACGAGGTGCCGATCCACACTTCCTCACCCTGCTCATTTTTGGGCAGGTCGCCGTTGGGATACATGCCGTTCACTGCGCCCAACTGCCCCGCGTAAAACTGCTGCACATTGTGAGAATAGATCATATTTAACGCGCTGTCTACACGATCATCGGGCAGCAGCGAGAGGCCGCTGATGCGAGCGTACCATTCCCCGGCGAGCTGATCGGCCATGATACCGTCGTCGGTTTCATCGTAGGCATAGTATTCGCCGGTCCAGAGCGCGCCCTCGTACATCGTGCGAGCGATCTCGAACATGTTGGCATATTTCGCCGCCGCGTCGTCTTTACCCTGCATCACCGCCATATCGTGCATGGCCGCCAGCGCCGCGACCCATAATCCGCCGCTGTATGCGCTGACTCCGGTCGCGGGCCAGGTGTCATAGGTCTGATCGGGGATGCCGTCGTTTTCGGGGATGCCGTCGCCATTCTCATCCATCGCGCCGAGATAGGCCATCGACATGACCGCCGGGGACCACAATTCAGCCACCAATTCGGGCCGGTCCAGCAGCACCGCATCCCGATAAAGTCTCAGCACAAACTTGGCGTTCAGGTCTTTCCAGCCGTTCACGTTCTGCCACGTAAACGCATTCGTCCGCACCCAGGGCGCTTCAAATGGACTGCCCATATCGTGCGGGACGGCGCCGATTAACTTGCGGTAGGCGGGTTCGCCGCTGTAGCCCACCTGAAATATTTCCATATCTTCGGTGGCGACTGAGGCGGCAAAGTCGCGCATGATACGCAGTTCGATCTCCGGCCACAGTTCCATGATCGCAAATGAGGCGTAAAAGTCCACGTCGAAGGTGTTGTAAAAGTAATAATCAAAACATTCAAGGTATGCGAAGCGCCCCAGGTAATCCGGGCCGGGATCGGGTTCACCGACCCGCCCATGCTCCCACGCCGATCCGCCGTCCGCCAGATAATACAGTTCGTTGAACAGCGCAGTTTTATACCACAGCGGGCGCGTCTCGTCGCCCAACACCGGGGCCTGCCAGTCCTCAATCGCGCGGCGCCAACCGTCCATCTGCGCCAGCCCTTCGGCGGCAATATCCCAGGCGTTATCCCCATCGCGTCCGAAAAAAGCCGTATACCGTTTGAACCAGCTTTCGCCCTCACCGAACTGCATCACCGGCATATCCCACGCCAGCGCAAACGGCGCGGTCAGCATTTCGCCGGGCTGAAGCGTGAAAGTGATGCTCACCCCTGCCCCGCGCGTCTCCGCTTTGATCGCCTCGCCGTTGTTGGAAAGCGCGCCATCGGCGGCGAAATCGTCCCAAATGTCCGCGCCGTCTCCTTTGAGATCAAATGCGGCCTGATAGCCCACCGTGACACCGGGGGTTTCCAGGGCGACCACCGCCATCGAGCCGAATCCTTCTTTTTCTTCGAACGGTTTTTCCGGCATGAGTTCGATCCCCACCAGCCGCCCGTTTTCCGTCTCGGCGCTGCGCGAGGTGTGAACCTGTCCCAGCGAAGACGAGAACCAGTTTTGCACGGTGAACATCACCCCTACCGTCACCGGCTGATCAGTCGGATTCGCTGCCGTCCAGTTGAACAGCGCCAGCGGATAACTCGACGCCTGATAATCACCGGGGATGATGGGCGAAAGCTGCTCCACGCTCAGATCAACCGGCAGTTGATCCCAATCGTAGACGAACCACGAGCGCGGATACAGGGCGTAATACGTTCCCGCGCCGACCGGGTAGTCCCACTGCCACGCGCTTAACTGGCGTTCCGGTTTGCCGGTCCACAACACCTGCGCCACCGACTGATCACCTTGCGCGGCGTAAACACTGAAGTTCGTGCCGGGCTGCGTGGCATAACTGTGTTCGCCAATGTTGAGATGCCAGCGCGCGAAGTCGCCCGCGTAGGTGCGCCCGAAGGTCCCCGCCCCTAACCCGCCCAGCGGCGCACCTTGCATCGGGCCGTTGTCCAACATCGGGTAGTTGGCCTTCTCACGCGAGGGATTTTCAAGTGGTTCACCAATTGGGCGCGACCATGCCGCCGCCGGGATATTTCCCGGCCCATCCTGGCGCGCGGGTGGAACCGCCGCCGCGCGTCCTCCTGGCGGCAGCCCGGACAACGCCAGCGCGATCAACAAAATCACACTCAAAAAACGTGTCGTTTTAATCATTTTTTCTCCTCCGCAACCAGTGGGGAAATCCCCTGAGAATAGTTTACCCCGATTGTGGAGGCAGTTCATCAGAAATGGGGCAGCATGGCAGAGGATTGGCAGCGATATGTCAGGAGAACAGCCGCTTTTTAATGCTGTGGCTGGAATAAATTCTCAAAGTGCATTGGGCTGCCCCTACAAAGTCCGTACAGAAAATGTCGGATACATCCCTTTCAACCATGTTATGATGCTGTTGAAAGGGTGTCATAACGATGGAACAGTTAAAACAACTCAATCTAGCAATGGGGTACATTGAGGCTCATCTGGCGGACGAAATCGATTTTCAGAAGGTCTCACAACTGGCTGGCTGCTCAGAATATCATTTCCGCCGTATGTTTTCGTTTTTAGCCGGGATGACCCTGACGGAGTACATCCGCCGCAGACGCTTATCCCACGCCGCCGTCGAACTGCTTCACAGCCCCATCAAAATCATTGATCTTGCCGTGAAGTATGGTTATGACTCGCCGGATTCTTTCTCAAGAGCGTTCCAAAAACTGCATGGGCTGTCGCCAACCGAGGCCCGACTAACAGGAGGTGGTCTAAAAGCGATTCCGCCCCTGACCTTTCAACTCACCGTCCAAGGAGGACATGAAATGGATTACCGTATCGTAGAAAAAGAAGCGTTTTATATCGTTGGGATCAAAAAGAGGGTATCCCTCCTTTATAATGGCGTTAATCCTGAGATTGCCGCCATGTGGGCCAGCCTTACGGAGGATGACATTCGAGCGTTGAAGCAGTTGTCCTCGGTGGAACCCACCGGGTTGTTGAGCGCTTCGGTCAATTTTACAGAAGGCCGGGCAGAAGGTACCGAACTGGATCAATATATCGGCGTGGCTACCACTGGCCCGCAAGCCCAAAAGTGGCAGGCGCTGGCGGTTCCCGCTTCTACGTGGGCAGTCTTTACCACACGGGGCAAATTTCCGGAGGCATTACAAAGTGTCTGGGGACGAATCTACTCAGAATGGTTTGCCATGTCGGGCTATGAGATCAGCGAAGGGCCGGAAATACTCTGGAACGAAAGCAAAGATACCAGCCGGCCCGACTTCCACAGCGAAATCTGGATTCCCGTTGTGAAAAAATGAGGGCCGTGCTTACCTTCTCTGGTGTATCAGTCAAATTCTGAGATGAATTCTAGGGGTCAGTCCGCGCAGCGCCCCATGAGTGTCAACTTAAGCCAAAATCTAGCCCCACCCCTTGATCCCCTCTCCATTACGTGGCGCTGATGGAGAGGGGGGAGACAGGGGTAAAGCTGAACCTGATCAGCCCACTCTGGCATAAAAGTTGATCAGGTTGCGGTCAGGGTCTCGAAACCACACGGAACGCACTCCCCAGGGTTGAGTCGTTGGCAGTTTCACAACAACAACATTTCTGGATTTGAGACGTTCGTACTCTTGATCGACATCGTTAACCTCAAATTCCAGCACGCAGCGACCATAACCTGTGTCTTCCATACAGCCGGGGGCCATTTCCTCCATCCCTTGCTCGGTATACAGTGTCAGCGGAGTCCCCTCTGTCAAGAGGGTGGTAAAGGTATCATCCCCCTCGGCTTTCACTCCCAATATCGTCGTATAGAAATCACGGAGTTTTGCCACATCCCGCGTGATGATACAGACGCTGTTGAACCTCATCGATCGGCTCCTTTTTTTTTCAGTCGGGTATTCGGGCCAGCAGCGCCGCCATATCCGCTGCACGCGATAAGAATTTAGGCATTCGCCTGCCTCGATCAGTCGATTTCTATTCTCAGATCGGTAAAATATCCTTCTGTTCCCACGTCAACCCAAAGCCCGATTCCACCGGACGGATCCGCGCCATGTTTTAAATCGTTCACGATTAACACAGGATGCTCGCTCCCATTTAAATAGAGCTTCGCTTTCTCATCCTTGACCTCGATCTTGAGTTGGATCCACTCGTTAAGTCCCATATCCGCATATGATTCATATTTTCCAGGGGATTCTTTCCTGAGGCGATCAAACTTAAAATCTGGATATGAGAAATATTGTGTGGAAGCGTTTCTTCGCAACTGGTCTTCGGCCCTGCCATTGGTCGGGCGTATATAAAGACACTCGAACTTAGCATTACTCTCATCAATTCTGAATGCAACGCCGATAAATCCTCGAGCGAAGTCGGGAGCATCCTCCAGAAGCCTACTCAGGACTGTAACCTCAATGATTCCATTTCTGAAGTCAGATTCGACCAGTTTTGCAAAGGTCGCTTCATCAAATGCCTTCACTTTTGGATCTTTCGTGACTCGGACCGTCTCTTTTCCTTCGATCTTGTCAGCGGTTACAAATGTATTGATTGGGCGAAGTTTGGCTATTTCCACGCTGATCATGGCGGTTGTCCTTTTCACGTTTTCGTCTCCCCATTTCTTGCTGAACAATCATTAATCAGCGACCTAACACACTTATCATACCTCGGCTGATCGTTATATACTCCGCAGCAGCAGATCAGGCCGGTGCAGCAGCCCACTCAGCGCGCGGCACGCCGCCCCGGTCACGGCGACCGGCTCCGGACGCTGGCTGACCAGAATATTCGGGCGTGCGGCGGCTTGCGGAATCGCCTGCTGCTGGATCACGTCGCGGATCGGGGCCAGCGCCAGTTCGCCCAGGCGGTTGAGTTTATGGCCAACGATCACCGCTTCGGGATCGAGCAAATTGATCGCATTCACCAGCCCGGCTCCCAGGCTGCGGCAGGCGTCCTGGATGACGTGCAGCGCCAGCGAATCCCCTTCTAAGGCCGCGTCGATCAGGTGATCAAGCGTCAGATCGCGCAGATTGGGTCCGGCGAGGTGGATCAACCGGGTGGGTTCTTCGTTATGATACAGTGTGCGCGCGCGTTCGATCATCGCCGGGCCGCTTGCATACAGTTCCAGGCAGCCATAATTGCCACAGGGACAGCGCGGCCCATGCCGGTCGATGCTGGTGTGGCCCAGCTCAGAGCCGACCCCGGCGCTGCCCGCATACAGCCGCCCATCGAGGATAATGCCCGATCCTACGCCGCTGTGACTTTCGACATAAATAAAACTGTTGTAAGCGCGCCCGGCCCCCAGCCACAACTCCGCAAGGGCGTTGGCGTTGGCGTCGTTTTCGAGCCAGACCGGCAGGTTAAATGCCTGCTCGACCAACCGCCCCAGCGGCAGATTGCTCCAATCGGAGAACTGCGGAGGCGCATAAATCACCCCCTGCTCCACGCTGAGCGGGCCAGGCGAACTGATGCCAATCGCCAGCACGCGCGCGGGTTCCACCTTCGACAGTGTGATCACCTGTCCGATCAAATGGATCAGAGTTTCGGCGGCGCTGCCCACCCGAAAATTGATCGGACGGATTAATACATAATGCACCCGCAGCAGCAGATCAAACAGCGCGATGCTGAGTTCTGTACGTGATAGGTTCGCCCCGATCAGCATATAACCTTCTGGCGCAAACGAGAGCATCATCGGGCGGCGGCCAAGCAACTGTTCGCCCAGGCCGACTTCATGCACCAGCCCGGCGGCGATCAGTTCGGAAACAATATTCGTCAGGGTAGCGGCAGTCAGATGGGTGCGTTCAGCCAGGTCTTTGCGCGAGAGGGGTTGAAAACGCCACAACGTTTCGAGGACAACGGCGCGATTCTGCCACTTGACCTGTTCCAGGTTCGCTCCTCGTGGGTAGGTGGGAGGCATAATGACCTGTCCTTAGTTATAATTTAAGCAGCGGTCAAGAATTTGTTGACATCTCAAACAATCTATACTATTATTTTATCAAATTGATTAATCAAACACAAGCAAGTCATTGCTTGCTGTTTTGAGGGAAAGGAGTTACGCCATTCGATCAAACACACCGGATGCACGTCCCAGACTCTCACGAAAACTCGATTCGCTTTTCGTTCTATAAATTTACAAGGAGTTGAAACAATGTTGAAGAAAGTCTTGTTGGTTCTCGTTGTTGTAGCCCTCGCTATCCCGTTAGCCGCCCCCAGCGCCGCTCAAGAAGAAAAACCCAAGATCGGCTTTTTGCCGGGTGTCGTCGATCCTTTCTATCAGGTGATGGAACTGGGCGTTAACGCCGCCGTTGCAGATTTCGGTCTCGAAGTTGTCACCCAGTATCCCGAAGACTGGAACCTGACTCTGCAAACCCCCATCCTCGAAGCCTACATCGCGCGCGGCGATTTGGATTACATCATCACCGCCCCGGTGGACAAAGAAGCGATGGTTGCTCCCTTGCAGGCCGCTGTGGATGCCGGGATCAAAGTCATCACGGTTGACACCTATTTGGGCGATGGCGACTACGCGAATGGCCCTGTCACCTTCCCGCTGACCTACATCGGCTCCGAAAACAAGCAGGGTGGCCGGATCGCGGGTGAATTCCTGGCCGAAAAACTGGGCGGCGCGGGCAAAGTCTATGTTCAGAACACCAACCCCGGCGTTAGCACCACCGAAGAACGCGGCGCGGGCTTCATCGAAGCCGTTGCCGAATTCCCCGGCATGGAAATGATCGGCATGGACTACAACCTCGACGACGCGAACAAGTCAGCGGAACAGGTCGCGGCTGTGTTGCAGCGCGAACCTGAACTGGCCGGCATCTTCGGCGTGAACGTCTTCAGCGCTATCGGCGCGGGCAACGCGGTGAACAACGCGGGCCTGAGCGGTGCGGTCGATGTGATTGCCTTCGACGCGACAATCTTCGCTATCGAACAACTGCGCGCTGGAACCGTCAGCCTGGTGATCGCTCAGAAACCCTACGACATGGGCTATATGGCGGTGGCGTTTGCGATGGCCGACTGGAACGGCGTGACCAGCATCCCGAAGCGCGTCCCCACTGGCTTCGCCGTGATCACCATGGACAACGTGGATGATCCCGAAGTCGCCCGCTTCATCTACCAGGTCCCGTAAAGCTACTTAGAGTAAGATCAATCAGGGGTACAGGGGATTCTTCTGTACCCCTGAATTTTAATAAAACGAGGAGAAATTTTAATGGCGTCACAGTCCAGGGCCGAGGCCCTCTCTCACCCGGCGAGCCGCAAACCCCGCTCCACCCAACAGCAGGCCATCCTGGCGGCCAGCAAGGTGTGGTCGTGGATCTTCCTGGCGGCGCTGGTAGCCTATTTTTCATGGAACGGCACCGGTTTTTTTACCCTCCGCAACTCACAAAATATTCTGGTCGCCCTGGTGCCGATCATTCTGATGGGTCTGGGCCAGACCTTCGTCATTATTTCCGGCGGCATTGACCTGTCGGTGGGCTGGGTGATGGGGCTGGCGTCGGTGATGTCGGCCATTGTGATCCGCGATCAGGTCAACAGCGGGACCAACGTTGAAATCGCGATCTTGATGGGTTTCGCCGTCGGAATCGGCTGCGGCTTGATCGCCGGGCTGGTGAGCGGCACCATCACCGCCAAACTGCGCGTTCCGCCCTTTATTGTCACGTTGGGCGTGTCGTTTGTGGCACGCGGCATCGGCTTTTTGAAAGCCGAAGGGAACGTGGTCGGTGGACAGCCGGTAGAACTGCGTAACCTGGGCAACGAATCGCTGCTCTATTTTGTGCGCGGTGACGAGGGTGGGCTGTATTTTTTGAAAAAACCTGATGTGATCGGCGCACAGCTCCGGCTGCTGGATCGTGTCTTCACCTGGCCGGTGGTGATCACGTTTATTATTGTGCTGATTGGCATGTTTGTCCTCGCCAAAACCCAGTTTGGGCGGCATACCTACGCCATCGGCGGCAATAAAGACGCTTCGAGCCGCGCCGGGGTGCCGGTGGATCGCCATATTATTTTGCTCTATGTGCTGTCGGCAGGAACTTCAGCGCTGGCCGGGGTGCTGCATACGGCGCGCTTCTCAGGCGGGGCCGCCGACGCGGGCGATCCGATTATGATGATGTCCATTGCCGCCGTCGTGATCGGCGGAGTGAGCCTGTTCGGGGGTGAAGGGCGCGTGATCGGCACCGTGATCGGCGCGATGATTTTGGCCGTGCTGCAAACCGGGCTGATCATGATCAATGTCCAGACCTTCTACCAGTACATCGTCGTAGGGATCATTGTGATCATGGCGGTGTTGATGGACCAGGCCCGCGACATTATCATCGGGCGAGCCGAGGAATAGGAGAGACGGCGATGGAACCTATACTCAGAGTTGAGAACATCACCAAACGGTTTGGAGGTCTGACCGCCGTCAACCGCGTGAATCTCGAAGTCAACCCCGGCGAAGTGGTCGGGCTGGTCGGCGATAACGGCGCGGGTAAATCCACGCTGATTAAGATGGTCTCCGGCGTGTATCATCCCAGCGAGGGCGCGATCTATTTCGAGGGTAAACCAGCGGTCATCAACACGCCCTCACAGGCGCGTGATATGGGGATCGAAACCATCTATCAAGACCTGGCGTTGGCGGGCAACCTGACCATGAGCGCCAATATTTTTCTGGGCCGCGAACGCAAAAAGAAATATCTGGGCGGCGCAGTGCGCATCCTGGATGAAAAATTCATGCTGCAAGAGGCGCTCAAACTGCTCGAAACGCTGGACGTGCATCTGCCCGCCCCGTCCGCCAAAATCGAAAAACTGTCGGGCGGTCAGCGGCAGGCTGTCGCCATCGCCCGCGCGCTGTATTGGAATGCGCGTCTGATGATTATGGATGAGCCGACGAACAACCTGGGCGTGATCGAACAGGCAAAAGTGCTGGACCTGATCCGCCGCCTGAAAGAGCAGCATGTTCCGGTGATCTTGATCAGCCATACCATGCGCGATATTTTCGCCGTCAGTGACCGGATCATTGTGCTGCATCGCGGGCGTAAAGTCGCGGACAAGCGCACCTCTGAAACCAGCAACGAGGAGCTTGTGCAGTATATTATGGGCGCACGCGACGATTTTGAGGCGGCGCGGGCGTAAATTTAGCGCTCAGCTTTCAGCCGTCAGCTATCAGCAAAAGCGGCCTCACCCCCTACCGCAGCCGAGCAGGTTTGTGTAGGGAAACGGCGCCGCTGCGCCCGATTTTCAGCTTATAAAATACTACCGCCGCGCCTTCATGATCATGAAGGCGCGGCGGTGTTGATTTCTAACTCAACCAGAATACTTGCCCACTATCACGCTCAGGTTCATACAGTTGCGCAAATTCGATCAACACATCAATCATTCTTCCAATATTTTCTCGAATACTATAAGACAGACAAATCAACCCGGCATGATCGGCACGGACTAAAGTACGTACTGCAAATGGATGATCGAAGGACACCATCACTAGATCATTTTTAGCAGCAAAGACAAGATGTTCTGTATCATCGTCTT
The DNA here is from genome assembly GCA_016234525.1 of Chloroflexota bacterium. Taxonomy (GTDB): domain Bacteria; phylum Chloroflexota; class Anaerolineae; order Aggregatilineales; family Aggregatilineaceae; genus JACRBK01. The sequence continues at coordinate 3,269 of JACRBK010000017.1, read as the reverse complement.
TGCCTTCCATCCCTACATCGACCGCCATTACCACATGATAACCGCGCAGAATCAAGGCATCTGCGACAACCCGATTCATATGTTCATCAAAATAAAAGCCGGTCATGACTGCCCCGGCTTTTTGGCATAACGGTGATGCAATTCTGCTGATTCCTGCGTATCTACCGCGTCCTGCGCCTCCAATTCGGCCTTGTGTTCGCGGTAATACAACAGCGCCGCTAACACCTGTTCCTCAGTCAATGTATACTGGTAGGCCAGTTCCGCCACTGAAAGATGATTGGCCTGTTCCGCCGCTGCGACAAACATCACGGGCAACCGCCGCCCTCGGATGTGCGGGCGACCATCGCGCAGTTCAATGTATTTGGTCAAATCTACGGTGATTGAGGCTGTCACATCTGCAACCTTTCTGCTTCAACTGCTTCTATTGTAACACAATCCGCCTCATGAAGATTGGCTGGTGTGGTGAATATCGATCACATCGCGCAGCATTCCTGCTGACGCGCCTGCCGGGCCTTGTTTGGCGCTCGTCACCGCGATCTGTCCGTAAATGTCGGTGGTGTAGACGATTCCCATCTCGTCTTTGCCCAGCCGCGCCAGGGGATGATCGGACGGCAGACGCACAGGCTCCACACTGAGCCGATAGCCCTCCCCCACCCGTTCGATCAGTCCCAGCAGTGCCCATTGTTCGCCGTGTGGTTCCACCGACCGGATTCCCCGCACGACCACATCATCCAGCCGGGCAGGAATGTTAAGCACGGCATTAGCGACAATCACCAGTTTGTTGGCGGTGTCCCACCCATCCACATCCAGGCTGGGATCAGGTTCCGCCACACCCAAACGCTGCGCTTCCACCAGCGCGGATTCATAGCTGCTCCCCTGAGCCATGAGGGTCAAAATCACCTGGGTGGTGCTGTTTAAGATCGCCTCAATGCGTGTGATTGCCGCCGCCGGGAGATCGCGCCGCCCGACGTTCACCGTAGGCATCGCCCCACACACTGCGCCGCTGAATCGAAGCTGCGCCGCCGGACGGCTCAACGCGGCCAGTTCGCCATACGCATGAACCAGCGGGCTTTTGCTGGCGAGAACCACATGTTTCCCCTGGCTGAGCGCCAGCCGGGCCAGGTCCAGGCCGGGTTGCCCGGTGCGCAGATCGCTAGGGGTCGCGTCCAGCAGAAAATCCGCCGCCGTATCATTCACCAGTTGCAGCGCGCTGATCCCGGTCTGACCTAATGTCCCGACGCCTTGTTTTTGCTCCTTGTGATCGATCACCCGGTCCAGGTCGAGGCCGTCAGGATCGGTCAGAATGCCGGAGCTGTCCGCCACGCCAATAATTTTCAGCGCGAGTCCATACTGGCGGGTTAAGACCGGCTCTTTTTGCCGCAGAATCCGCAGAAAATTCAGCCCAACATGGCCCAATCCGGTCAACAGTACGGTATAGGTTTTCATAGAGTGCCCACGCGTCCTCACTTGATCTCAAACTGCGGCGGCAGCGTCAGGCCATCCCCGGCAGGCTCGCCATCAATGGTGACAGGCAGGCGTTCATCCGAGATCGGATCATAGATTCCGATCCGAAGGTGCGCCGGGCCGAGCGGCAGACCCTCAGGGATAGGCAGCACCCAATAATCGAGCAGCGATTCGCCGGGCCGCCAGAAGCGTGTCGGGTAGGCGCTTTGCAGCGGTTGGCCGTCCCAATGCGCGATCATTTCCCCGTTTGCGTCGAGCAGATGCACGTAGATGCTGTAATCGTAAGCGGGCGGGGATTGATCGGTGGGTCGCCAATAGAGCAGCAGCGTCATATCCGCGCCGCCGTACCAGTCCAAAGATACAACCGCATACCCGACAAACTGCGCAAAATCACCGAAAATTACGGTGTCTTCGCGCAGCCCATTCGGAGCCATCGGCGCAGTGCGTGCCGCCGGATTGAGCGTGAACATGGTATAACGGAAATTGCCATCGTCCACCGGCAGCGATCCGTCCGGGCTGAGCGGGATCGGTGCTAACACGGTCGGCCAGGGCGCGCCGTCCCAGTCATGCACATCCAAAGTATGATAGGCCATAGTGACAGCCGCCTCTGCTTGCAGCGAATTCGGCAGCACCCCGGCCCACTGCATCAAAAAAAGTCCCGGCGAACTGTTCACAAAAATATCCACGCCCTGTAAATCTTCCAGACGCACGGGCAGATCGTCGATCTCGCGGCTGTTGCGAATCTCCCAGGTGGGGAAGAAAAACGGCAGCCGGTCCTCACCAGGGATCGCCACCACAGGCGGGCGACCAAGTTCCTCCGCATAACGTTCCAGCGCGTGAACGACCACCATCAGCGCGGGATTACCCCGGTCATATTTCACGGTATCGTTGGGGAGATCATCATTCAGCCACGCATCTGCGCTGTGCTGGACACTTGCCGCCACTGCCACCGCGATCACGCCGCCGATCAGCGCCCCACCGAGCACGCGCCCGCGCCGCCGTGCCGCCAACCAATCCCACAGCCAGCCGTCGATCAGCGCCGCGATCTGTACACCTACCAAGGGAACAATCGCAAAACTCAGCCGGTAATGATAGGAAAAATCGCGGAACCAGACCACCGCATAAGGAAGCAGCAGCGCCCACAGCAGCAGGATCATCTCGCGCCGCCGGAGATCGAGCGAACGCCACGCGCCGCGCCCTCGCCCTACCAACAGCCCCACCCCGCCCAGGATCAGCGTCCAATCGCGCGCCCCCAAGCGCTGCCCTGCGGGAAAATCCCCGCGCACCCAGCGCCACACATCATCGGCGCTTTCCAGCGCTTCCCACCGGATCGCCGTCGGCAGCGCGCCCGCGATCATCAGAATCAGCGCCAAGAGTGGCAAAAATCGGACCATGCGGTTTTGTGTAGGGGCGCTGCTTGCCGCGCCCTGCTTTTTTACCCCTATCCCCTGGCCCCTTTCCCCGCTGCGCAGAGAAAGGGGAGAGTCTCCGGCGATAGTCCCCTCTCCATTTTGGATGGAGAGGGGGTAGGGGGTGAGGCCGCTCTCAAGCGAGGCTTGATCGGGCAGGGTAAGCCCTGCCCCTACCGCTCTCTCTTGCCCTAAGGGAGAGGGGGCCGGGGGGTGAGCATCGCTCTTGTTTTTGCTGAAAGCTGAAAGCTGACGGCTGACAGCTAATCCCCCTGCCACGAGCGCCGCGATCAGCAGCGGCCAGCCGAGTTCCTGCCCGGATCGCTGCGCGAAGCTGTGCCAATACGTCGCCGGGAAGGTCACGGCCTCATGCCCAAGCGCCAGGTTGCGAACATA
>JACRBK010000218.1 GCA_016234525.1 Chloroflexota bacterium | reverse complement strand
TAAATGATGAGCGCCCAGCTAAGTGGGCGCTCTCACGTTCAACCAAAACCAATTCGGTGTCGCTTCTGGTTGAAGGCTTTAACGGTTGGCGGGCGGAGTCACCCAATAGCAGGTGCGGCGGGTGTCCTCGTCCATGGTTTTGACGATTTCATAATACGCCTGACGTAGTTCATCGGCGGTCTGGTAACGCGCTCCGGGATTCTTGGCGAGCGCTTGCAGCAGCAAATTTTGCAGCCGCAGCGGGAACTGGTTGTTCAACATGCGCGGGTGCGGCACCGGCTGATCGACATGCGCCAGCGCGGTCATCTGCGGATTCACCCCCAAAAACGGCAGTTTGCCCAGCAGCAGTTCATACAGAATCACCCCCAGCGAGTACAGATCGGAGCGGTGATCGGCAGGGGTTCCCATCGCCACTTCGGGAGCCATATATTCAGGCGTGCCCACCGAAACACCCGCCGCTGTCAGGGTCGTGTCCATGCCCGGACGTTTGCCCAGGCCAAAATCGCTAAGATAAACATGATTGCCCTGTCCGCGCGGCTCGATCAAGATATTGCCGGTTTTCAGATCGCGGTGGATCACGTTTTGTTCGTGTCCATAACCCAGCGCGTCAGCCATCGGGCGGATAATCTGCCAGGCCGTCAGCGGTGAAAAACGCTGATGTTGGATGATACGCTCTAATGACGGGCCTTTGACCAACTGCATCACAATATACAAATAGCCGTTCCAGTTGCCATAGGCATACACCGGGACAATATGCGGGTGACGCAGCGAGATCATCAGTTCCGTCTCGCGCCAGAACCGCGCCCGAAAATTGTCATCTTCGGCATATTCTGGCAGCAGCACTTTGATAGCTACCGGCGTTTGTGTCTCGGCCTCATAGCCCTGATAAACGCGGCCCATGCCCCCAATACCAATATTTTGACCAACAATATAGCCGTTCAGGTTTTGCCCGGTAAGCTGGCTGTCCACGGTGGTTATGCCTTTGCAGTTGGCGATGCGCATCTTTGTGTTGATCATAATGTTACTATAAATCACTGCCAAAGAACTTGCCCGATTTTTAGCCGACAGTATCATGACGCTCTACCGACTCTTGGGGTTCCCTTCGGGCAAACAAATTGTCAGAAAAAAGGGGGGATTAGCGCAGCAAGGCCAGCGATACGCCTAACATCGCAGAGAGGATGCCCACCAGCCAGAAACGCTGGACGACCTGGGTTTCGCTCCAACCGCTCAGTTCAAAATGGTGGTGGATCGGGGTCATACGGAACAGGCGTTTGCCGTGTGACAGGCGGAAATAGGAGATTTGCAGGATCACGCTGACGACTTCGGCCATCGGGATGACGGCGATAATCGGCAGCAGCAGCCATTGACCAGTCATCATCGCAATGGTTCCCAGCGCCGCGCCCAGGGCCAACGATCCCACATCCCCCATAAACAACTGCGCCGGGTGCGCGTTGTACCACAAAAAGCCGAAACAGGCGCCGACCATAATAAAACAGAACTGCACTAAAAAAGTCTGGCCTTGCAGTTGGGCGACCACTCCAAACGCGGCATAAGCGCTCGCGGCGATGATGCCCGACAGACCATCCAGCCCATCGGTAAAATTAACCGCGTTGCTCGACGCCGCAATGATAAAGACTGCCACCGGAATCCAGAGCAAGGGAGGGATTTCGATAAAATCAGGGAAGAGCGGCAGATAAACTCCGTTGGCGTTCTGAAACCCGCCGCCGACAAACGCCATCGCTACGGCTGCGGCCAACGCCAGCACAAACTGGAAAAAAAACTTGGTGCGCGCCCGAATGCCTTCGCCGCGCTCGCGCAGCCCGCGTACCCCTTCGATGTCGTCGATAGCCCCTAACAGACCAAAACCGAGCAGTACGAACAGCGGCAGCAAGATACTGGACCCTGTCAGGCTTTCTTTGACCAGCCGGGCGATATTCAGCCCCAGCGTGATCAACACCACCGGGATCACGATCAAAATGCCGCCCATGGTGGGCGTACCTGTTTTGGCGAAATGAGATTGGGGGCCGCTGGAACGAATCTGCTTGCCGATGCCCAACCGCCGCAGCACTTCAACAAATGGCCCACCCCAGATCGCGGTGAGCAGAAAAGTGATTGCCCCCAGGGAGAGCGCCAGCGGAAGATCAGGAGTCATAGATGGGCATTCAAGCGTTAGGGTTAGATAATCAAAAACTGCTGGCAGCGTCACTGCTGCCAGGGGCGTGATTGTACGCGAAAGCGTCCGGTCTGCCTAGTGTAATCTTTTTGTAGGGGTCGGGCGCGCCCCTACAAAACTAACGACGTATTGGGGCTGCCCTGTACTAACACCATTCCCAAACAGGCTCACCGTGCAAAATGCGCCGCACCTGATCAGGAAAACGATCAGGGTCGAGCGGTTTGCCCAAAAAACCGTCGAAACCGGCGTTCATGGCCTTATTCATCTCTTCTTCGCTGGCTTCTGCCGTGACCGCGACCACGCGCGTTTTGGTCAGACGTGCATGACCGCGAATCTTGCGAAGGGCCTGATAACCGTCTTCGTAAGGCAGGCGGATGTCCATCAGGATCAGGTCAAGCTGCGGCAGCGTGTCGGCAAACTGGACGACCTGCCACCCGCTCGTTTTCCATTCACAATGATTAACGCCCATGTGGGCCAACAGGCGCGCAATCAACACGAAGTTCGGTACGTTGTCTTCAACGACCAGGATATGCGCGTCGTTGGGATTAATGGCTCCACTCATACGATAATTCTCCCTGTAGTTTGCGCCTGGTTGGTGACCCGTTGGCCAGACGTTTGTCCCACCTTCATGCTATCAAACATCGCGTTTTAGCGCCAATTGTTATCGTTAACGCGGCTTCCCTGCTTAATATTCACGATCCAACGGCGCGCCACCTTGCGCGATCAGTTGAAAACGCAGGCTGTCAGGCGGAATTTCCATCAGCACCACCAGCCGGTCTACCAGTTGTTGAAAGACGGGCGCGGCGGTTTTGCTGCCCCAATACCCGACGGGGCGATCCAGCTTGACCAAAATCGACACGACCGGGTCATCGGCGGGGATAAAGCCGACAAACGAAGCAATCGAAGCATCGGGATCATAGCCGTAAGGCGTTGGAATTTCCGCTGTGCCCGTTTTGCCCGCGACGGTGAAGGTCGGGAATTCGTACAGGTCTTCACGGTCCGGGTTGGTCACGATCTGAACCATAATATCGCGGGCGGTATGCGCCGCCTCTTCGCTGATCGGGCGGTGGCTGGCGGACGGCACCGTTTCGATCACCTGGCTGCCGTCGATGCGCGCTTTGACGATGTGCGGCTGCATGATCAAGCCGTCATTCGCTATCGCGTTCACGGCGCATAACATTTGCAGCGGTGTGACCGAGATACCCTGCCCGTAACTGTTATTGAGAAACTGCGCTTCGTTCCAGTTGGTATCGGTCTGTTCTACCAGAATACCCGCCGATTCGCCTTCCAGGTCAACCCCGGTCGGGCTGCCCATGCCAAAATCGCGAAGTCGAGGATAAACCAGGGTGGGTCCCATCTGCTGAAAAATCGTCGCCGTGCCCGTGTTGAGGGATTCGATAAACACCTGGGCAAAGGTCGGGTTGCCACCAGCATGTGAAACGCGGTCCCAGTTGCAGATCGGTACCCCGCCCGCCTCGAAACAGCCCTGGTCGTAATACGTCCAGTTCAAGTCATGCGTCCCGGCGTCGAGCGCCATCGCCATCGTAACCACTTTGAAGATCGAGCCGGGTTCGTAGATGTCGCTCACCGCCTGGTTACGGGCAAATTCTGCCGTATCGGGCGTGAAGTTCGTCGGGTCAAAATTGGGATAATTCGCCATCGCCAAAATTTCGCCAGTGCGCGGGTTCATGATCAAGATCGTGCCGCCGGTGGCCTGATAAGTCTCTATCGCCTCGTTTAGCACTTCCTGGGCGAGATACTGCACGTCGCGATCAATCGTCAGCACCAGGCTGATTCCGTCACGCACGCGGGTGGTTTGGGTGCGGCTTTCTTCTTCGATCAGGGGGATATTGCTGGTCGTCACGCGCTTACTCTGTCCGGCGAGCAAATCCTGGTAGAAGCCTTCTACCCCATAATAGCCCCGGCCCTCTTTGGTGCTGTCGGCCCCGGCATAAAACCCAACGATCTGGGCCAGCAGCGCTCCCTGCGGATAAATGCGGATCGGGATCGGCTCTAACACAATGCCGTCAATCTCCAGGTCCGCCACTGCCTGCCCGGTTTCAAAGTTCACCCGCTCGGCCAGCATGACGTAAACTGGAAACTCGCCGTTTTCATCCGGGCTGAGTTTGGCATACAGTTCGTTCTCAGGTTTGCCGATCAGCGGTGCGAGTTGGGCCGCGATCTCCTGCCTGTCTGTGATCTGGTTGGGGCTGATACCGATGCGGTATTCAAATGAATTGGTCGCCAGCAGGTTGCCTTTACGGTCATAGATCAGCCCGCGATTCGGCATCACTTCGACGGTTTGTTCATAACGGTTTTCGGCCTGATCGGCCAAGGCCCGGCGCACTTCGGGATTCATGCGGAACTGGAAGGACAGCAAACGCGCCAATAAAATCGCGCTGATGCCCACCAACACCATGCTCAACAAAGCCAGGCGGCGCTGTAAAATATCGCTGTGTGTCATCATAAGTTTAGCTGCTCTGCCACTCGTTAAACTGTTTTTTCAGGCTGTCCCACTGCTGTTCCAGCCAGCCGCCCAACGTTTCATCATACACGGCGTCGGCGGGTTCCGGCGTGGGTGTGGCCGTCGGCGTCACCCTGGGCCGGTCATAACGATAACCATCTACAATAATGTACTGGATTTCGCTTTCTTGCGCTTCTCGAAAGCCCATCTCGGCGGCGCGCGTCATCACCCTGGGCAGGCTTTGATATTGTGCGATCTCGCCGCGCAGCAGTTCGTTATCACGTTCCAGCCGGGCGCGATGATCGCCCATATTATCCAGTTCGCGAGCCGTGATCGTCGTGGTCGAGGTCTGGATCAGATATAGTGTGCCGATCACGATCCCGATCACCACGATCAGCGCCAGGGTCGCTACCAATTGAGTCTGGTTGCGCCAGGGAGACTGCTGCATAGTATGGCGTGCCGGGGCCGCCCGGTCTGGTTGGCTGGTCATGATCGTATAGCCGCTTAGGTTAGATGACTATCTATCTCTAAAGCATATTATATTATATTCTGCCGGGACACAATAAAATCAGTATAAAACTGTTGTCGATACAAGCAGGATTAACTCTATAATATTTATCATAATTTGTAACTGCTCCGGCTGATTTTCGACCAACACCGCCCTAAGCGGTTGGCGCCGGGTTGATTAAAACTCACAGTTCAAGCACGCACGCCACGAACCGCCCACGCACGCGCTATCAAATGGATCGAATTGTCGGGCTGAACAGGCAGCACCGCACGCATTCGTTCGCGTAAGGCAGCACGATCCGCTTCGTTGAGCGACATGACATACCCAGGGGCCGATCCCTGTCCGCCTAAGAACGGCGACCAGTAATCATCGAAATCACGAAAATTGGTCGGGATGTCAATCGCCTGTGTCTCGATATTTTTTAACCCGACCTCCCGAAACAACGCGGCGAGCGGCTCCGGTTTGCAGATCGGGAAGCGCACCCCTTCATCCAACACATCGGCTGAGGGGTTGAGCGCGGCGGCGGCATCCCAGAAATAGCGCATGAACTCCATCTTATCAGCATAATCCCAGACGTAGAGTGCGACGATCCCGTTTTGCCGGACCGCCCGCGCCATTTCTGTGACCATGCGCAGCGGCGACGGCACAAAATTCAGCACCAGCCCGGAAACCGCCGCATCATAAGTCCCCGATTCGACCGGAATATTTTGGGCGTCACCGACCTCGAAACTGGCGCGAGGATCAACAACGTTCTGGCGAGCAAAAGCGATAAACCCATCAGAACGATCAATCCCTTTAACCGCGCTGGGCGAGGTTATAGCCAGGATACTCTGACTCAGTGCGCCTGTTCCACAGCCGATATCTAACCAGCGGCGGCCTGAAGGGACAGCCAACCAGTCAAAAAAGACCCGTGCCACGTGGCGGCTCCAACGCCCGACATAGCCCTCATAGGCCGCTCCGTTAGCCCACGCTTCGTGTGGTTTTGGATCGCTCATCGCCAGCACCTCCGGGTGTTTTCTCAGTCTTCAACGTCAAGGTGGTGGAATAATCACTATAATTTCTTACTTTCCAGCCGTTCGGCCACGCGCAAACGCGCGCTGCGACTGCGCGTATTGACGGCGATCTCTGCGTCGGTGGGCTGGATAGGCTTAGGGGTGATGATGCGCACACGCGCCCGATGCCCACAGGTACAGATCGGCTGGCGCGGCGGGCAGATACAGTCGGTGGCTTCGGCTTTAAAGGTATGTTTCACGATCCGGTCTTCCAGGCTGTGAAAACTGATCACCGCCAGCCGCCCGCCGGGGCGCAGCAGATTCAGCGCCAGCGGCAGTACACGTTCTACCGCGCCGAGTTCATCATTCACCGCGATCCGCAGCGCTTGAAACGTGCGTGTCGCCGGGTGGATCTTCTCACGCGGGCCGTACTGCGCATGTTCGATCACCCCGGCAAGCTCGCGCGTGGTATGGATCGGGCGAGCTTTGAGGATCGCTTGCGCGATGCGGCGGCTGTGACGCTCCTCCCCATACCGAAACAGGACATCGGCAATCGATTCCGCGTCCCAGGTGTTGATGATGTCATCCGCCGTGATTTCGCTCGACGTAGAATCAAAACGCATATCGAGCGGCCCTTCGCGCATGAAGGCAAAGCCGCGTTCAGCATCATCGACCTGCATAGAGGACAGGCCCAGGTCCAGCAGCATTCCATCTAGGCCGGGAGCATTTCCTAACCAGGACGGGACGATCTCTGCGATCTGTTCATAACTGGCGTGACGCAGCGCCGCACGTTCGCCAAACGGCGCCAGACGATCAGCCGCCAGCGCCAGCGCCGCCGGGTCACGATCTAGCCCTAGCAGCCGCGCCTGGGGAGCCGCCGCCAGAATCGCCGCCGCATGTCCGCCTGCGCCGAGTGTACCATCGAGAAAACAGCCGCCGGGAAGCTCCGCAACGCGCAGCGCGTGCAGCACTTCGTCCAGCAAAACAGAGATATGGGGCGCAGCGGGTGAAGTCAAAATAGGGTCTACTTTCGTGAACTTTTCAACAAACTGCTTAAATCAGATTTAGTGATTGTGGCATATAATATAACGAGTTTAGCAGGCTGCGCCGAGTCCGATAAAAGACCTTTTTGGTGGGAAGGTAGAGACAATGGCAACTGAATTCAGCGTTTGGCTTGAAGATCACCCCGGCACGTTGGCTGATCTGGCCGAAGCGATGGCAAAAAACGCCGTCAATATTCTGGCGATTCACGCTACTCCCTGTCCAAAACAAGGGATCGTCCAGTTTATCACCAATCACCCCGACGCCGCGATGGAAGCGTTGTCGGACATCGGGCTGGATTATACGACCCGTGATGTGCTGCTGCTCACCCTGACGAACGAACCGGGCGCGTTGGCGCGGCTGGCACGTTCACTCGCCACTGCCGCGATCAATATCAACGCGCTGTATATCACCATGAACGGCCAGATTGTGCTGGATGTGAGCGACATCCACAAAGCCCAAGAGATCACGATGGCGCTGGGCATCCGATAAATCGCCGGGTGTTGTGGGCTGAGAAACTCGCACGGACGTGCTACAATTAGACTATCGTTTGATAGCTTGCTGCACGGTGCGAAAGACTCGCCATGTCCGAATATACACCCCTCCCTCACATTCAAGATATTCTCGATAATCTGCCGTCCGATCCCGGTGTGTACCAGATGTTTGATCCCACCGGGCGGATTATTTATGTTGGCAAAGCCAAAAATCTGCGCAGCCGGGTGCGCAGTTATTTTCAGCCGAGCAATCACGACTCTAAAGTCTTAAAAATCCGCTATGATGCCGCCGACATCCAGTTTATTTTGACCGGCGACGAACTCAAGGCGCTGATCACCGAAGCCGAACTGATTCGCGTCCACCAGCCGCGTTATAACATCCTGCTCAAAGATGACAAACGTTACCCCTATATTCGCGTGACCACCGGCGACGCTTTCCCCACGGTTGAAATGACGCGGCGTATTGATCGCACCGACGGACACCGTTATTTCGGGCCGTTCACTTCGGCGGGCGGGGTGCGCGAAACGCTGGATGTACTGCGGCGCGCCTTCCCATTTTTGACGTGTGACCGTGAGATCACCGGGCAAGATGCGCGGGCGTGCCTGTACTATGACATCAAACTGTGCGGCGGGCCGTGTATCGGGGCGCAGAGCAAAGACGAATATTGGGAAGGGATCAACGGCCTGATGCGCGTGCTGTCCGGCCATGCCCAGGAAGTCTTGACCGATCTCAAGGCGCAGATGGAAGAATCCGCCGCCGACCTGGACTTTGAGCGGGCGGCGCTGCTGCGGGACCGGCTGCGCGTGGTCGCGCAGATTTCGGCGCGGCAGCGGCTGGTGGCCGACTTTGATGCCAACCAGGACGTGATCGCGTTCGCCCAGGAGGGCAGTGACGCCGTCGTGCAGATGTTCCTGATTCGCAACGGGCGGCTGGTCGGCAGCGAATACTTCGCGCTCGATGGGGCCGAAGGCGAAACGCCAGAGGAAATCGTGAGCGGTTTCCTCACCCAGTTTTACCAGGACGCCACCGACATCCCGCCCGAACTGGTGCTGCCTAACGAGGTCACTGAGGCGAAGATTATCGAGCAGTGGCTCAAAGATCGGCGCGGCGGCAAAAATGTGAAGATCACGGTGCCGCAGCGCGGTAACAAACGCGAACT
>JACRBK010000039.1 GCA_016234525.1 Chloroflexota bacterium | reverse complement strand
TCCAGGCTGACGAACATGGCGTGGCCGTTATGCAGCGCCCCGGTCACGTTAGGCGGCGGGATGCTGATCACAAACGGGTCGGCGTCGGGATTAATCTCCGGCTTAAACCAGCCGTTTTTCTCCCACCACGAATAAATTCTGTTTTCGGCTTCGCTGAAGTCGAAAGTCTTCGGCATCTCGGTTGTCATCGGTCCCCTCAATTAATTGTTCCCCTGACAGGAAAACAAAAACGCCCATTCGTTTGCAAGGACGAAAGGGCGCTCTTTCGCGGTACCACCTTGATTCCTGGCGATGCAGCGCACAGCCAGGCACTCATTTACGCGCTAACGGGCGTAACCCGAACACACCTAACCGCCAAACGGCTCAGCGTGCCAACTCAGGGGCGACCTTCTGCGGGGGCAATCATTTGTACAGGCTTTCAGCCGGTGACCCGTACTCTCTGGTTGTGCCGGGCCGCATACTCCTCCCCGTCACGGTTGTTATTGGTTGCAGTATATCATGGCGCGAGGAGCAGCGTCAACGGTCACTTACACCGGGGAATGGGCGTGGACTGCTGGTCTATAACCAGGGTTCGATCCAGTTCATCGACAGCGCTCCAGCCAATGCGATCAACGTAGATTGGATCAACTTGCCGCAAAACGCTACAGCCTGGAATTTCCAGATCGGCATTTTGCCTGCGCCTGCCAGCACGCCCGCCAGATCAAAAAAAGGATTGGGGAAGATGCTGAGGAAAAAAATCGTCAGCCCGCCGCTGCGCTCCATCCAACGGTGAATGCGCCCTGCGGTGCGTGACTGTTCCATGATCGCCAACCCGCTGTAACCGGTGACATACCCGGTCAGTTCACCCAGAGTGGCCCCCAGTGCGCCGCACAATCCTACCCCTATCGGATTAAGCGAACTGCCCAGCGCGAACACAATGATCAGGCCCGGTGCGGGCAAAATCAGCGTGGCATTGCTGCCTAACATGGCCAAGAACGCCCCGGCATAACCTAACCCTTCGAAATCTTTCATGCGGTCTTTATTGAGCGCGATTAAGCCCGTAATGCTCAATACGATCACCAGTCCCAATCCGCGCAAAAAAGCTGATTTGAGGGTGAGGATGAAGGGTCTGGCTGGTTTCATGTCCGTTGTCTACGTTTCATGGCTATCGCCGGGTCGGGATCGTGCGCTGTTCTGGATTCTCTAACATATTACGGATTCGTGCCGCGACCATCTCAATTGCTACTACATTTTGCCCGCCCTCAGGGATGATAACATCGGCATACCGTTTGCTCGGCTCGACAAAATCCAGGTGCATGGGGCGGACACTGGTTAAATACTGCTCGATCACTGACTCGACCGTCCGGCCTCGTTCGGCGATGTCCCGTTTCAGCCGCCGGATAAACCGAATATCGGGATCGGTATCTACAAATATACGCACATCAAACAGTTTGCGCAGTTCTGCCTCGGCGAAAATCAGAATCCCTTCGACCAAAATAATCGGCTGGGGCTGGACCATTTTTACCTGATCGGTGCGGCGGTAGGTCGTGAATTCATAGATAGGCACGGCAACCGTCCGGCCTTGTTTGAGGTCTTTGATATGTTCTACCAGCAGTTCGGTTTCCAGCGTGTCGGGGTGATCAAAATTGATGATCTTTGTGTGTGAAAAGGGGATATTGCGAATGTCTTTGTAATAAGCGTCGTGTTCGAGATAGGCAATATGTTCAGTGCCAATGCGTTCCAAAATAGCTTTAGAAACACTGGTCTTGCCGGATCCGCTGCCACCTGCAACGCCAATCGTAACCGGGTTGATGTGGGGAAACGTACTGGACATACATTCCTCCTTCACACTGCCATACAACATAAATGCCCGCAGCAGTAAACTTATTCACTCGCTGGGGCATCGCCGAAATTGAGCCACCCAAGAGAATTGAACTCTTAACCTGGCGCTTACGAAGCGTCTGCTCTGCCGATTGAGCTAGGGTGGCTTAACTGAGGGGCATTATAACAACCCGCCGGGCGAGTGACAAGTGTGAGTTTCATGATCACTCAATAGATTGTAAGGCATTCAGTGTGTTCTGAGCGACGGTAACAGGGGGTTGGCCTTCCAGCGCGACCGCTTGTACGGCCCGGTCGAGCGCAGGTGCTACCACCGCATCAAAGGATGCCGCCAGCGGCGCACCTACCACGCGCTCTAAGACACTGCTCCATGCCTCGCGTAATTCATCTTCTTCCAACTCTGCCGGGTTTACGGGGGTTAGCCCAGTCTGATTGAACCAATCGCGCTGCGTGCTGGACCGCGTCAAAAACACGATGAAAGGGCGCGCCGTTTCGGCAGCTTCGGCGGTGGTGTTCAGGCTGAGCATAACACAATCCACCTGGACCAACGTTCGCCATTCTTCTGGTACAATGCGCGGCAGGCGGAGTACCCCAAGATTATCACCCAGCGCTGTCTTAAGGCGGCGGTAGTCGGTGGAAGGCGCGAGCAAAAATCCAGCTCCGCCCTGAAGAAAACTAGCCTGGTCCATACTGAATGTAATTCCTGGTGAGGCAGCCAGGGCCTGCACATCGGTGAGATATTTCTCCAGGGCGGGCAAAGTGATCAAGTTGTTTCCCTGACTATCCATCAGAGATTCTCCCGGCGAAAGATAAAGGCCGGATGTCGCTGAGAAAGTCGGTGGCACGACCATTCCGACGATTGCCGCCTGTGCAACCAGATCGGTGTATTCCTTTGGCAGATTTTTTACCAGGGTGCGGTTATAGTACAACGCGACCATATCCAGAGTGAAAGCGGCGCCAAAAGGAGCGCCGTCGATCATGGTCGTTTCAGCGATGGGCCGGGTCAGGTTGCTGGAAACCTCGTCGATAAAATCCTGACCGAAAGACCACAGCAGCCCTTGTTGGCTCAACACGCCAACCCATGCCGCCGGGCCGAGCAGTAGATCGGGGCCGCTTCCGGCATTCGTCGCAGCAATAAATTCATCGAGCAGCGTATTAGAATCAAACGCAACAAACTGCACATCGATCAACGGATGATCGACCTCAAACTGAAGGCGAATCTGTTCGAGTGTTTCTTGTTCGATCCCGCTGTATCCGTGCCAGACAATCAATGATTGTGAGGTCGGGGGCAGGGGAGTCGCTTCGGTGTCAGGCACAACAGAGTCGGTTTGATCATCCTTATCGTCCTTGTTGTTTCCGGCGCACGCCGTCAAGATGACAGTCAGACCGATCAGAATGGCGAGCAGCAAACGCAGCTTAAGTCGATACATGGGGCGCTCCTGAACTCGAACAGGCACAATGCCCATCATTTTATCATATTCTAATACTCTTCATCTGGGGAGGGGCTGGGACATTCGGTATAATTTGCCTATATCTATCAACCAGAGTGGGGGCATGAGTGATTATTACACGCTACGACAGCGGGATAGTATTTTCGGATTTTTGCGCTGAGTGGAGCGAGCTCTTAGCCGAAAGTGACGCTAATCAGATTTTTTTGACCTGTGAATGGTTATCGGCATGGTGGGACGTTTTCCAGCCAGGGCCGCTGTGTGTGTTAGTGCTGCGCGACAGTGACACCGGACGCTGGATGGGAATCGCGCCCTGGTTTATTCAGACCGATCAATCCGGTCAGCGCGTGATCTACACGGTGGGCTGTGAAGATGTAACCGACTACCTCGATATCGTGATCCGGCGGGGCAGCGAAGATCAGGTATTGGCCGATCTGGCTGACTGGCTGGCGGATCATGCGGATGAGTTTGATCGCGCCGAGTTATGTAACATCCCCGAAGGCTCTCCTGTGCTGGCAAAACTGCCCGCGCTGATCGAACCAGTAGGTTTTTCGGCGGCGGTAGAAGTGGCTGATGTTTGTCCGCTGGTAGTTTTGCCGGAGCAGTTTGAAGACTATTTTATGCTGCTCGACAAAAAAGACCGGCACGAACTCCGCCGCAAAATGCGCCGCGCCGCCGGAACCTATGACTGGTACATTGTCGGTCCTGAACACGATCTGGCGGCTGAGCTGCCCGTGTTTATGAGCTTAATGGCGGCCAGTGCTCCCAGCAAAGCCGAGTTTCTGCAAAACCCGCTGCACCGGGCGTTCTTTGAAAGTCTGATCCCTCGCATGGCCCAATGTGGCTGGCTGCAACTGGCTTTCTTGACCGTGAAGGGTGAACCTGCGGCAGCGTATCTCAGCTTTGTCTATAGCAACCGCCTGCTGATCTATAACTCCGGGTTAAACCCAGCCGTGCAAGGAACGACCAGCCCAGGGATCGTACTGATGTCGCACTTGATCGAACACGCCATCCGCGAGCGCCGCACCGTCGTTGATTTTCTGCGCGGCAACGAATCCTACAAGTACGACATGGGCGGGCGCGATACTCAGATTTTCAGCTTATTGATTGATAAACGATCCGAAGGGTAGGGCGATGAACCACCACCCGATCCGCCGGATCGTCATGTTGAGCGTCCACACATCGCCCCTGGCTACGCTGGGAGGCAAAAAAACGGGCGGTATGAATGTGTATGTCCGCGACCTGGCCTGCGAATTTGGTCGTCGCGGCATTCATGTCGATATTTTCACCCGCCGCAGCCACCCTGATCAGCCTTCAGTAGTGATGATGTCTGATACCGTGCGGGTGATTCATGTGGCAGCCGGGCCGCCGTCCGATCTGGGGACCAGTCAGGTGTATCCCTATCTGCCGCAGTTTGTCGAAAACGTGCTCAACTTTGTGGCTGAACAGAGTATGGTTTATGACGTGATCTACAGCCATTATTGGCTAAGCGGCTGGGTAGCTCACGAACTGCGCGCGCGCTGGCAGGTTCCGGTGGTGCAGATGTTTCACACCCTGGGTCGCATGAAAAACCGGATCGCGTCTGATCCCGGCCAACAAGAAGCGAAGATTCGTATTTTCACCGAAACCGATATTATGTCCTGGGCCGACCGGCTGATCGCGGCGACCCCGGCAGAATTAGCCCAAATGTTATGGCTCTATCGTGCTGACCGGCGCAAAATTGAAGTGATTCCTCCCGGTGTGAATCTGCATCGTTTTCGCGCTTTGCCACAAGCCGGGGCGCGGGCGCGAATCGGCGTATTGCCCGATCACCAGATGCTGCTGTTTGTGGGCCGGATCGAACCGCTCAAAGGGGTAGATAACATTCTGCGCGCGGTGGCCCTGCTGCGTGCCAGCGATCCGGTTTTGCTGGAAGATGTGTGCGTTTGTGTGATTGGCGGCAGCATCGACGATGATACGCCCGATGCCGAAATGCAGCGATTGTTCGCCTTGCGTGATGAGCTTGATTTAGGGGATCGTGTCAATTTCCTCGGCGCGCGTGATCAGGACGTGTTGATTTATTATTACTCTGCTGCCGAGGCGCTGATTATGCCGTCCGACTACGAGAGTTTCGGTATGGTCGCGCTTGAAGCGATGGCTTGCGGCACGCCGGTGATCGCTTCAGAAGTGGGGGGCTTGGCCTATCTGATTCAAGACGGCGTAACTGGTTTTCATGTCCCCACCAGAGAACCGGCTGCTCTGGCCGAACGAATCCGGCTGATCCTGGCCGAGTCTGAACTTCGGGCCGAGATCAGCCGTGCTGCGCGCCAAACTGCCGAAGATTATGCCTGGCCCCGTATCGCTGACCGGCTGCTGAATGTGTTCGAAAACCTCAGTCTAACCGCCGTATGAGTCAACGGTGTTGATTGTTTCTGCTCCCAGATACGGTTTTTTCTGCGTCAGATCCAGGGCTTCTTGTTCGCTCATGGCCGTCTGGCCCTGGTGATATAACACGCTGTTAAAAGCGTCAAAACGGTAGCGCCGGTTGACCCAACCATAATAAGAATGGTAAAAGACGACGTTGAACTGTAAAGAGTCGTCGTTCAGGTTAGCTACTTCCGACACTATCCAGACCGGCGCATATTGTTCCAGATGGGGTTTCACTTTGGCATCGCGCAGAGTGCGCATCTGCTCAATTCGTTCCGTCATAATAGACCTCTTAGGGCGTATTTTGCTCTTATCTGGTTAGATTTTATTCTATTCTCCCCGGTTCGGGTAGTCAGACAAAAAAATTGCCGGGCGTGGCCCGGCATAATAAGGGTAAGTAGTTGACGCTTCGCAGAAAGAACGATTACTGCATCGTCTTAGGGATATGGCGTGTATAACTGGGCAGAAGGGCGACTCCTTGATCATTGACGATCTGAAGGTATGAGCCAGCCTTAACTAGAAGATCGGGCCGGGTGCTGACCCGGCGAACGCGCCGATCAATCGACACATCTACCCATCCCCGCCCTACGCGAATGACTCGTCCTACGAGTTTTTCTTGATCTAACATTGTATGCCCTCCGTGTTAAAGTCTTACGCCCCGCGAAAAGTTCACGATATACCAATACACATACCACCGAAAAATTTTCTTTTCCCAAACCTGATCCTAACCTTAGTTAATCATTCTTGTCTGTATAAAGTCAAGGTAAATTAATGATAGCGTGGCGCTGAATTCATTAGAAAGCCAAAATTCATGCCCGCTTAATGGTTTAATAAAGTGTCGCTGCGAGCGCGATCTGTCGAAAATAAACCATGCGGATCATGGTGACACACGGTAATATTTCACAATCCTTGATCACGTATATCAAATGAAATGGAGTTATCATGCCGCGAGCTATCCTGAGCGTTTTTGACAAAACCGGATTAGAAGACTTTGCGCGGGGGTTAAGCGACCTGGGGTGGGATCTGGTCGCCAGTGGGGGAACAGCCCGTGCGCTTGAGATGGCCGGGATCAAGATCACCCCGGTAGAGCGTGTGACCCAGGCGCCCGAAATGTTGGCGGGGCGCGTGAAAACACTGCATCCCGCTATTCACGCGGCGATTCTGGCACGTGACACGGACGAGGATATGGACTCCCTGCGTCGTTATGGATATGCGCCAATTGATATGGTTGTATGCAATCTGTATCCGTTTCAAGAAACAATTGCTCAACCTGATATCAGTCTGGATGAAGCTGTCGAACAGATCGACATTGGCGGCGTGACACTGCTGCGCGGCGCTTCTAAAAACTTTACCCGCGTCACTGTGCTGTGTGATCCTGCCGATTATCCGTTAGTGCTCGATACACTGCGCGCCGGGGAGCAGGTGAGCACCGATATCCGGCGTAGATTGGCAGTCAAAGTGTTTCGAATGACTCGTGACTATGATACTGCTATCCATGCGTATTTGCTGCGCGAGCTTGATCCCGCTGTTTCGGAAGCCGAACCGCTGCCGCAGGAACTTTCGCTGGGGCTGAAGCGCCAACGGGTGCTGCGTTATGGGGAGAATGCTCACCAACAAGCAGCGCTTTATGTCACACATACCTCCGAAAAGCCGTTAGGTGGTGAAGTGTTGGGGGGAAAAGAACTGTCCTACAATAACCTGCTCGATCTGGATTCCGCCTGGCGTGCGGTTGGGCTGTATGAAACCTCTGCCGTTGTGATCGTCAAACACCTGACTCCCTGTGGTATCGCGACCGCTCAAACTGCCGTAGAGGCTTTTCCGCTGGCGCTGGCGTCCGATCCTGTCTCCGCGTTTGGCGGGGTGATCGCGGTGAATCGAACCGTCGATGATGCGTTTGTTGAGGCATTAGGCGCGCTTTTTGTTGAGGCGATTGCCGCCCCTGATTTTACCGAAGCGGCTCAGATGCATCTGAATGAAAAGCGCAAAAACTGCCGTCTGCTCCGTATTCCTTTGCGCGATCTGAAACCGGGGTTAGAAATTCGCAGTATCACCCATGGTTATCTGGTCCAGCAGCCCGATCTCGGTGATCCTGAAGGCGCCGCCTGGCAGGTCGTGACCGAGCGCCGCCCCACCTCTGTCGAATTACAGGCGATGCGCTTTGCCTGGAAAGCAGTGCAGTCAGTAAAAAGTAACGCCATCGTGATCGCTACGGCGAACGCCACAATCGGGATCGGCGGCGGGCTGTCCAGCCGGGTGGATGCAGCCGCGTTGGCCGTCTCTAAAGCAGGCGAACGCGCACGCGGCGCGGTGTTGGCTTCCGACGCTTTTTTTCCGTTTCCTGACGCCATCGAAGTCGCCGCGCAAGCTGGGATCGCGTGCGTTGTCCAACCAGGGGGATCAGTGCGTGATCAGGAGATCATCGCGGCGGCCAATCAGGCTGGAATCTCGATGGTCTTTACCGGCGTCCGGCACTTCCGTCATTAATGACGATGGGAAGTACCTGGCTAGAAAATCGCGTCGTTCGGCGTGTTTTACTTTGCAATTAACGCGATATAATCAGGCTAATCGTATGCGAAGCAGATTTACGCCGAAAGTCACTGGCGAAAACAACTTGTCTTAACGGCAGGTCAATGCCATAATAAAAGGTCAAAGTACATAGGATGTCTTTCCAGATCTATTTCTTATTTAACCATCATGATGGAGGAAGCTCGTGGCCAGTGTAAGTTACCGTAATGTTTGGAAGCGTTGGGGTGATGTGGTGGCCGTCCACGACCTCAATATCGATATCCCCGACGGCGAATTCCTTGTGTTTGTCGGCCCTTCGGGCTGCGGCAAATCCACCAGTCTGCGTATGCTGGCCGGTCTGGAAGAAATCTCCGATGGCGAAATTCTCATCGGTGATCGCGTCGTGAACAACGTCGCGCCCAAAGATCGTGATATTGCGATGGTGTTCCAGAGTTATGCGCTCTATCCGCACATGACCGTGTATGACAATATGGCCTTTGGCCTGCGTCTGCGCCGTACCCCCAAGCAGGTGATTGACGAGCGCGTTCGTGAAACCGCCGCCAGCCTGGGCATCGAACAACTGCTGGATCGCCGCCCCCGCCAACTGTCGGGTGGTCAGCGTCAGCGCGTAGCGGTAGGCCGTGCCATCGTGCGCGAACCTGCTGTGTTCTTGCTGGACGAACCACTGTCGAACCTGGATGCGAAACTGCGCGTTGAGGCGCGTACCTTCATCAGCAAGCTGCACCAACGTCTGGGAACCACGTTTATCTATGTGACCCACGACCAGGTAGAAGCTATGACGATGGGCCAGCGTATCGCCGTGTTGAACGCCGGTAAACTGATGCAGATCGACACCCCGACCAATCTTTATGATCATCCGGGCAATGTATTTGTGGCTGGCTTCATCGGCAGCCCCTCGATGAACTTCTTCGACAACAGCACGCTGTTCGAAGAAGGCGGCAAGATGATCGTCGATACGGGCTACTTCCGCGTGGAAGTCCAAAAAGAACGCCACGAACTGTATCGCCCGCACCTGGGCAAGAAGGTTGTCTTCGGCATCCGTCCCGATAATATTGCGCACAGCCAGTTCGTCCCGCCGGGAATTATTCCCGCCCCGGTCGAAGCGAACGTGGATGTGGTCGAAGAAATGGGCCACGAGAAAATCCTGTACCTAGAAGAAGGCGGCAAGACGTTCCTCGCGCGCGTTGACCCGCGTTCGGATGTGCGCGTTGGTCAGCGTACCCAGGTGATCTTCAACATGGCTGTCATGCACCTGTTCGATGCAGAGACCGAGCAGGCGTTGCAGTAAGACTTTGTCCGGGGTTCCGGCATAGAGTGAGACCATTCAGGCTGCCTGTGTTCGATCACAGGCGGCTTGTTTTTTGGGCCGAGTTTGGGCGGTGAAAGGAAATATATTTCTTATGTTACAGCAAATCGTTGACACAGCCGCCTTGTCTGCGGAACTGTCGAATGTCCTCGAAGGTGAAGTCAGGTTTGATCTGACGACCCGTCTTTTGTACAGCACTGATGCCAGCAATTATCAGATCGAGCCGGTGGGCGTTGTGTTTCCTCGCCATGCCGATGATGTGATCGCGGCCCATACAATTGCTTTTCGTTATGGAGTTCCACTGCTGCCGCGTGGGGCAGGGAGCAGTCTGGCCGGGCAGACCGTCGGCTGCGCTTTGGTGATGGACCTGTCTCGCCACATGGGGCGAGTAACGGCGATCAACGCCGAAGCTAAAACGGTGCATGTCCAACCGGGCATGGTGTTAGGACATCTCAACGCCCAACTCGCCCCGCTGAATCTGATGATCGGACCTGATCCCGCCAGCGCCGACCGGGCCACTGTCGGCGGCTGTATGGGCAATAACGCGACCGGGATGCACAGCATTTTGTATGGCATGTTTGGTGATCATGTGCGGGCAGTTGATGTCGTGCTGGCAGATGGTACGCGCCTGAAATTAGGCGAGGGTGCGCCCGCTTCTCCGCTGCGTGATCAGTTAGAAGCTCGCATCCGGCAGATCGTGATCGACAATGCGGACGAGATCAAATTACGTTATCCCAAAACATGGCGCACCGTTGCCGGATACCCGCTCAACCGGCTGGACCCCGCCGCGCTTAATCTGGCGACCTTGCTTGTAGGGTCTGAAGGCACGCTGGGAACCGTCGTAGAGCTTGAAATGGCCCTGGTGGCTCGACCACGGCGCACTCGCCTGGCGATTCTGCATTACACCCGCGCCCGCGCCGCGCTTGAGGCAGTTCCTACGATTCTCGAAGTTGAACCTTCCGCAGTCGAACTTATTGATAAAGTAATGCTCGATCTGACCCGCGCTCACCCTGAATATTCGCGTTACCTGTCATTTGTCGAAGGCGATCCCGAAGTTCTTTTGGTCGTAGAATTTTTCGGTGAAAGTGATGTTGATCTTTCTGCCAAAGTAGATCGTCTGAAATCCCATCTCGCCCAGCACGGCTATAACGAGACGATCAAGATCGCTGCAACCGATTCGCAAATTGGCGACGTGATGAAGGTGCGCAAGGCAGGTCTGGGCCTGCTGCTGAGTACACGCGGCTCAGACAAATTCACACACTTTATTGAAGATGCCGCCGTTCCGGTGGAACATCTGCCAGATTACATCGATGGTGTGCAGCGCATCGCCCGCGAAAACGGCGCGCGCACCGCCATGTATGCCCACGCCAGCGCGGGCTGTCTCCACATCAAACCCCTGCTGAATCTCAAGAGCGCGGAAGGGATGCGCCAGTATCGCGCTATTGGAGAGGCCGTCGCCGATCTCGTGATCTCGTTTGGCGGCACGACCAGCGGCGAGCATGGTGAGGGGCTTTCGCGTGGGGAGTTCAGCAAAAAACTGTTTGGGCCGCAGGTTACTGAAGCCTTCCGGCAGGTGAAGGCTGCTTTTGATCCGCGCGGGCTGATGAATCCTGGCAAAGTGGTGGATGTTGGGCCGCTGGATGATCCCGCCACGCTGCGTTTTGGTCCTCAATACGCTGTACCCTATACGCTCCAGCAGCCGCGCCTGGATTGGTCACTGGACGGGAGTTACGCGGAAGCCGTCGAAATGTGCAACGGGGCAGGTGTGTGCCGCAAAGAGGGATCGGGAGTCATGTGTCCGAGTTATATGGCGACCCGCGACGAAACTCATTCCACACGCGGGCGGGCTAATATTCTGCGGTTGGCGATGTCCGGCAAAGTCAGCCCGCAGGGATTAGCCGATAAACAGGTGTACGACGTTCTGGATCTCTGCCTGTCGTGCAAAGCCTGTAAAGCCGAATGCCCCTCGCTGGTAGACATGGCCCGGCTCAAAACTG
>JACRBK010000228.1 GCA_016234525.1 Chloroflexota bacterium | reverse complement strand
GCTGATTTCAGGGGCAATTTTGTCGCGGCTTAGCTTCGGATATTTGGATCCGGGCAGCGGCAGTTTTATTCTTCAACTCCTCGTCTCTGGTCTTTTGGGGTTCATGCTGACTTTCAAGTTATTCTGGCATCGTATTGCCCATTTGTTCCGGCGTTCTGGTCGGGATCAAGTGCAGGCAGATGAAGAATCTTCACAAATCACCAAAGAGTAATCAACAGCAGTATCGTCTTTTAGTTTGTCGTGTGCTTAACCACTATTTGGTTCTCAAGTTACTCTCGGCTCTATAGATGGTGAAGTCAATGGCTCAACTTCCTAGCTCGTTTAGGGATCCTAGCGGTTTTATGTATTTGCAGGACCAGATTCTTTTCCGGCAGGTCAATCCGATTTACCGTGAGCACTATGACCAATTGATTTCTTCCGGTCTATATGATGAGCTTGTGCGAGACGGGCTGTTAATTCCTCATACTGAGGTTGATCTTTCTCAGGCCGCCTCAGATGATGCGTACAAGGTACTTCGCCCCGATTATGTGCCTTTCATATCGCATCCTCATGAGTGGAGTTTTAGTCAGTTCAAAGACAGCGCTTTGGTAACTCTTGAGATTCAAAAGCGTGCCTTAAACCGTGGGATGAGTCTGAAAGATGCGAGCGCCTATAATATCGCGCTGGTGGGTGGAAAACCTAAGCTGATTGACACTCTCTCCTTTGAACGCTACAGCGAGGGCGTACCGTGGGTCGCTTACCGGCAGTTTTGCCAACATTTTTTGGCCCCTATCGCGCTGATGCATTTTTCGGATGTTCGGCTAAGTCAGCTTTTTGTGACTAATATCGATGGTATCCCTCTCGACCTTGCCTCAAAGCTGCTGCCATTCCGCAGCAATTTTAATTTAGCTATCAAACTGCATATTCATCTCCACGCGAAAACACAGCGCCAATATGCAGACAAAACGATCAAACAGCGTTTGACCCATCAAAAAATGCCGTTGAGATCACTCCTCGGCCTTATTGATAACCTCGAGTCCGCTATTCGTAAGTGGAAATGGGATTCGAAACAAACGAATTGGTCAGATTATTATGGTAACGATAGTTACACCGAGCCTGCTTTCCGAGACAAACAGCGGCTCGTTGAGCAGTGGATTATACAGGTGCCTCCAACAACCGTATGGGATTGCGGGGCCAACACAGGGGAGTTCAGCCGAATCGCCAGCAAAAAAGGCATTCTGACGGTTTCGATGGACTTTGATCCCGGCACGGTAGATCAGAATTATCAACAAGCATTGAAAGAGAAAGACGCAAATATTTTCCCGATTGTTGTCGATCTCACTGTTCCTACCCCATCTATCGGATGGGCAAATCAAGAACGCAAATCGCTTCTTTCGCGATCTCCTGCTGATCTCGTCCTTGCTCTAGCCCTGATTCACCACCTGGCCATCACCAACAACGTACCATTGGGGCAGGTGGCCCAGCTTTTTGCGGGAATGGCAAAACGGCTTGTGATCGAATTTGTGCCAAAAGGGGATCCGAAAGTTCAGACGCTTCTAGCAAACCGAGACGATATTTTTCCAGACTATACGCCAGAGGGATTTGAGGCCGCCTTCGAGAAGTATTTCCTGATTGAGCAGAAGTCGTCCATTCAAGATTCACAGCGCATTCTGTATCTCATGCGAAACAAGGAAATTCTATGAAGCGCTTGCAGACGCTGACCGGCTGGCCCTTTTACGTGTGGTTTTTTGTTTTATATCCTGTGCTCTACCTCTATGCTCACAATATCGCTTTAGTAGAAAGTCGCGATGTGCTGGTGGCCATAGTCTTAGCCCTGGCTGCTGTCACAGTTATCTTCGGCGGATTGTTGTTCATATTCAAAGACACGAATCGAGCGGGCATCATAACCACACTGCTCAGTCTTGTATTTTTTAGTTACGGTCATATTTTTCGCTTTCTCAATCAAAGACTTATTGGACATTTTGAGCTGACTCATCAGATCACTTTTCCTGTGACAGTTTTGCTCACTGGGATTGGGATTTATATTTTGTTTCGGTTTGGCACAAAAGTAAATCAAATAACGTCCTATCTTAACATCACAACGGTTATCCTCCTGCTATTCCCTATCTATGAAGTGGTTAGTTTTGTTCGTTTACGAGCCGAGATTCGGCCCATCACCCTGAATCCTGTGGAAGCCGAGACAGATCTGACAGGCGAGCTGCCGGATATTTACTACATCATTCTTGATGCCTACGGACGCGCTGATTGGCTTCAGGAACAGTTCGGGTTTGATAATTCAAATTTCATAAACGAGCTTTCGGAACGCGGTTTTTACATTGGGACAAGAAGTTGTAGCAACTATACACGCACGCTGCTTTCGATTCCCTCCGCGCTTAGTATGGATTACGTGGATGTAGCCGGAGTGGAAGACTTCGGTCGCAGTGCTAGCACCCTTTTTACTTCTAGATATCTCGAAAAGAATGACCGTGTCGGAAACGCCCTAATCACACGAGGGTATACGTATCTCTATTTTGTATCAGGGTTTGTGGTTACCAACAGCGGTTCAAAAAATGCCGTCCGTATCGATTTTGGGCCATCAGGGACT
Source organism: Chloroflexota bacterium (assembly GCA_016234525.1). Classification (GTDB taxonomy): domain Bacteria; phylum Chloroflexota; class Anaerolineae; order Aggregatilineales; family Aggregatilineaceae; genus JACRBK01. The sequence goes on along the minus strand of JACRBK010000228.1, from coordinate 24,517 downwards.
TTTGCGGCGGAAAGCAATACCAGGCATCATTTTTGGAATACATTTCTGCCCACTACACTCATAGGTCCATTTTACGAATATCAGGAGGAGAACAGCGGTAATTCCTATAGCTGGACAAGTCCAAATCGTATCTTGATGGAACTTAATGAGTTAAAAGAAACTTCGCTCCGAGATGAGCCTACCTTTACCTTTGCGCATATTGTAAAACCACATTATCCCTACGTATTTAACGAAGACGGCACCTTGATTCCAAAACCGGCTGGCTGGGAACAAGATGACGATCTGAGGGCAAAAAACGCGAACGAATTGTATATTGAGCAGGTTCGGTTCATCAATCGGCAGATTCTGGACGTAGTCGATGAGATCATCGCTAATTCTGAGACTCCTCCGATCATCATTCTTCAGGGTGACCACGCGTGGAATGCCCAAAACATGTCACTCACTGAGGGTGATAGAGTTCCGATTCTGAATGCCTATTTAGTTCCGCCGGAGATGGAAGAAAGACTTTATTCCAGTATCTCTCCGGTCAACTCATTCCGCTTGCTGTTTGATACGTCTTTCGGAGCCAACCTGGGACTCCTGGAAGACAAGAGTTTCACCTCACAACTCAATACCCCATTGAATGTACGCGCGGTCAGCGCAGATACTTATCAAACCTGGTGTGAAACCTCGACTGAATAAATAGGGAACTAATCCGGACCAAGTCACTTTCATAGAGGGAGTCTGAAACTAATCGTAAAGCTGTTTCAGACTCCCTTTTTCTTGATATGTTCTGCGTTAGCTGTTGTTTCGGGCTGACAGCAGCGGTCCGCCCAGCACCATATCGCGGCAGCGGATGCAATCGGGATCATCGCAGTGTGTGATGGTCGGAGTCTGATTGATTACAGCAGCAATCGTGTCAATAAAGGGTTTGAACGGGAATATCCGCCACTGGCTGTCACCCACCTGGATCGTTTTTTCGATCCCATTTACTACCGGATCGAAATGATTGAAGCCATCCGAACAACTTCCTACCTCGACCTCCATGACCTTCCCGTCGGCCTGTTTGGCCCATCGTCGGAACAACCGCCGCCCGGACTGTTCTTCCCCGAAGTGGATCGGTGTGGTGCGTGTGAGGCCAACACCGATCAGCAGCACGTAAGCATCGCTCCGGGTAATCATTTTTTTGTACGGGCCGTAGACGTTGAGCATCCCCTGCGCCGCGATGATTTCCGCCGCTTGTGGGCCAATCGCCGCGAAAGAATTGAGCGGGTGATCGCCGCGCACCCGCGCCCTCAGTGAAAGAATATACGCCGGGACCGCGCCCATACTGCGCTCGATCATCGGGCTGGCAGAGTCAAAACCTGTCACATGCTCCATATCAAACGGGTGGCGGCCTTCGTCGCCATTCTGGGCCAGGGTCCAGCCCGGCGGCGGGGAAACCTGACAGCCATAGGTGAAGGTTGGGACAACCAGTGTGCAGCCAGTATCTAAAAATGCCCGGACGACTGTTTCGGCGCCGCCTTCCAGATGGCCAAATGATTTAAGCGACGAATGTAGCGCAATTACGCGGTCCACCAGTCCTGCCGACTCGATGGCCCGAACCACATCCGCATAAGTTGTTGGCATATTCATCCATTATCCTTTGGGAAAAGAGGGTTCAAGTTGATTTTCTCGTTTAAACGCCGCCTACACATCTGCGTTCACTATTTTTGAAATTAAGGGTTGCCCGATAAAATCAGCGTAAGATTGGGCCGTTTCAATGATTCGATCTTCTAAAGGGCCGAGGGGCATAAAGGGTTGCAGCGTGATATCGACCGCCTTTTTCTTGAGACTTCGTTTCCAGGTGCCTACCACCTGACCCTCGACAACGATCATTGGCAGAAAAACGCCGTTATTTCCTGGGACGATTTTCTGCGCATATTCTGCGGCAAGCACAGCATCACGATCTTTGTAACCAAGCAGATATTCGTCAAAGCCGGGCAGCAGATAGACCCCAGACACGCTCTCTCTAGCGGGCGACGATGCGCCCATCCAGTATTCTTTGCCCTCGATCTTTTCTGAAACCAGCCCTGGTTTTGCCGCCTCAAGGCCCAACCGAGCCTCGGTGATTGTTATGCCCACCCACCAAGCAAAATCATGAACCGTTGCCGGTCCATGACCGGCAAAATACCGCCGGGCGAGTTCCGCGAGTCCGTCCTCGCGCGACAGTTCGCGTAACTCTGGAACCCATTCATCTAACAGAACAAATGTCTGTTGTTTGTCTTGCATCGGCCCTGGACAAATAATACCACTCTGTGAAATATACCAGAGGATGTGGTAACCGCGCTGCTTCTCAGTACTGATGCCAGCATCCTCCAGCAGTTTCATCATCTCCGGGCGGGATAAACGCCTGCCGCCGCTGAGTGCCCCGTAAAACAGGTCCTGGCAGCGCGCCATAATTTCTACACTGAGTTCTAGCTGGTCCATCCTGCGTTGATCCGCAGCAAGGAGCCGCGCCGCGGAAAGTTTCAGCATCCAACGAGCATCTTCTGGGGGGATGAAATGGATGGTCCCGCGCATCGGCCAGGTCCGAATGATTTTACCGTTTTCAATAGCCTGTTCAATATCAGCCAATGTGCCGGATTTGGTGCGCAGGCCAATCGCCCACACGGCTTGCATATAATCCTGGGCCTGGAGAGCACCTAGCCACTTCACCACGTCTTCGGGCTTTTCAAACTTCTCGCCACCAATGCGTTGGTTGGAAAGCCGGTGAAAGCCAATCTCTCGATAGTTCATCATTTCATCCCTTTTAGAACTTATATTCTATAAACATAAACCACTTGCTCCAAAAATCCAAGTTTTATAGTTTTATCTCCGGCGACCTACTTGACAAAATTATAAAACTCCCTTTAAATGAGATAAGTTGAGAAATCGATTTCTCGAAAAAGCGCCAACCACACTATTCTCAAGCAGATTTAAGTTATCAGCAAACACAATAATCCGTATTTTGAGAGAAGCAACGTTCAATCTGTAGCCGGGCAGTTAACCGAAACATCGACATTGATTGAGAAAACGATTACTTGATCTGAAGATTTCATTAAGGCTTTTTGATGACAACACCCACACTAAAAGATGTTGCTGATCATGCTCAGGTCTCCAGGGCAACCGTTTCGCGGGTCTTGAACAATAACCCCAGCGTTGATGAAGACCTTCGCGTCCGCGTTCTTGAGTCTATTCGTTTGTTAGGCTACCAGCCCAACCGCGCGGCCCGACGTCTAAGAGCGAGTTCCAGCGATGTGCTGGGTCTGATTATCTCCGATATCGAAAATCCCTTTTTTATCTCGGTCGTGCGCGGTGTTGAAGATTCCGCTTACGCCAACCATATGAGTGTGGTGCTGTGTAATACAGACGAAGACCCGGTCAAACAGCGTATGTATCTCAGCGTGATGCAGGCCGAACGGGTCGCCGGGTTGATCATTTCTCCGACGAATGCCAACGAGGATTTTGCTGAACTCAGACAAGTGGGAATACCGATTATCCTGCTGGACCGCCGGACAGATAAATTTGAAACCGATGCCGTCAGTATTGATAACGTCGGGGGCGCGTATCTGGCTGTCAAACATTTAATTGATCTGGGTTACGAACGTATCGGGATGATCGGTGGTTCACCTCATTTAACAACCGGGCGCGAGCGTTATGAAGGCTACCGTAAAGCGCTGCACGCCGCCGGAATGAAAATCGATGAAAAACTGATTAAGGTCGGCAACTTTAAGACCGAAAGCGGTTATGCGCTGGCAAAAGAATTTATCACCTCACCGCAGCCGCCGCGCGCCATCTTTGTCGCCAATAACCTCATGACTTTAGGAACGCTCCGAGTCTTGCGAGAACACGGGGTGCGTGTCCCCCAGGATATCGCTTTAGTCGGCTTTGATGATATGCCCTGGTCCAGTGAACTTTGCCCCCCTCTGACCGCTGTATCACAGCCGACGTATGAACTTGGACAGGAAACCGTACAACTGCTTTTGCGTCGCTTGGCAGACTCAGATGCTCCTATACGCACCGTCACTTTGCAGCCGCGACTGGTCATACGGGAATCATGCGGGGCAGTGTTGCAATCGAGGAGTTAGAAAGCGTATGGTTTTAAGTCAACCAGAACCTCAAGGATCACACGATCCACTTTCCGACCCAGAAGTCATCCTGAGCATGAGTCACATCACCAAACGTTTTCCGGGCGTGTTGGCGCTCAACAATGTGAGTTTTGATGTGCATGTGGGCGAAGTACATTGTCTGGTGGGCGAAAACGGCGCAGGCAAATCGACGCTGATGAATATTATGAGCGGCGTTTATACCGGCTTTGATGGGCAAATTTTGCTGAATAAACATCCGGTGACTTTTCACCATACCCGTGACGCTCAACATGCTGGGATCGCCATGATCCATCAAGAACTCAACCTTGTGCCTGAACTCACGGTATACGAGAACATCTTCCTGGGGCGCGAGCATAAAATAGGGCGAACCGTTCTCAACCGCCGCAGTATGCGCCGGGCTGCCGAGAAACTGATGTCTGATCTGGGTCTCGACATCGATACCAATCGTCACATCAGCCGCTTGAGAGTAGGACAGCGCCAACTGGTTGAAATTGCCAAAGCGCTCAGCCTGAACGCACGCATTATCATTATGGATGAGCCAACGTCCGCATTGAGTGATACCGAAGTCCAATATCTCTTTGGGGTTATTCGTAATCTGCGCGCGCGTGGCGTAGCGGTCATTTATATCTCCCACCGGCTTGACGAAATCTTTGCGATTGCAGATCGTGTCACGGTGCTGCGCGATGGTCAGGTCGTCGGATCAACCCTCGCCCAGCATATGACGCGGCGACAGTTGATCCACTTGATGGTCGGACGCGATCTCGAAGTCCTGTATCCCAAAGAGCAGGTCGAGTTGGGCGCTACATTGCTAAAAATCGAACACCTTCACTTGCGGCAGGGAACCAGCCACTTGCTAAAAGGCGTCTCGCTTCACGTCGATAAAGGCGAGATTGTAGGGGTCGCCGGGCTAATGGGAGCCGGGCGAACGCAGCTTCTGGAAACGGTCTTTGGTGTGTATCCTTCGCGGGCGGTGAGCGGAAAAATCTCGTTCGATGGGCGTGATGCCCGGTTTCGCTCCCCTAAAGCCGCTATCCGGCGGGGGATTGGGTTGGTTGCCGAGGATCGCAAAAAACAAAGCCTGATCTTGGAGCGCCCGGTGGATGAAAACGCCACCCTGGCGGCACTGCGGCAGTTTATGGTTTTGTTGACCCTGGTGAACCAACGGGCCGAACGCCGGGCCGTAGAGCGGATCGTGCGCGTTTTGAATATCAAGACTCCCAGCATCAAAACCCTGGTTGGAAACTTAAGCGGGGGTAATCAGCAAAAGGTGGTCGTAGCAAAATTCCTGCTGGCGAACATCAAACTCTTTTTATTGGATGAACCCACGCGCGGCATTGATATTGGTGCGAAAGCAGAAGTGTATACCCTGGTAGGGCAGCTTGCGCGGCAAGGAACCGCCTTCTTGCTGGTATCGAGCGAGCTTCCCGAACTCCTGGCCGTTTGTGATCGTGTTTATGTGTTGTGTGATGGGCGAGTCACCGGGGAGTTTAAACGAGACGAATTCGATCAGACAGTGATTATGGAAGCCGCCACCCGGTTTGCTGACAAACTGGGTAACAGCAAACATCAAATTAGTGTTGAACAGGATACAAATTAAAAATGGGAACTGCAACAGATACTCCAATCCAATCTGTTCCGGCTCAACAGATCAAAACGATCGGGAGGCGCGCACTCATTTTCGTATTTCGTTTTCAAAGTTTTTTTGGCCTGATTATTGTATTTTTGCTCGCCGTCTATTTCTCACCGATCCGCAGCGACAAAAACATCTTTCTAAGCCAGCGTAACCTGAGTAACGTCGCGCGGGATGTGTCGGAGACGGGCATCCTGGCTACCGGACAGCTTCTCGTGATTTTGATCGGGGGCATCGATCTTTCAGTAGGGTCAGTAGTGGCCTTGACTGCGACCACCAGCGCCTTGCTGCTCATGCGCACCCAAACAGTGACTCTGCCCTTGATCGGAGGTATCGAACTCTCTCATTTATCCGCCGAACAGACCATTATCCTCGTGCTGGGATTAGGCTTGTTGATCGGCTGGTGTAACGGGTGGACCTCAGAGCGATTTCGAATTCCCGCCTTTGTGACCACACTCGCCATGTTGAGCATCGCGCGAGGAATCGCTCACATCTGGTCCGATAATATCGCCGTGCCGATCTCTTATAAAGCGGGTGGAGCCGATCCCTCTTTTGAAATCCTGCATGATCGAATTTACAACAACATCATCCCGGTTCCGGCCCTGATTATGGCAGGTGGAGCAGTGATCATGATGTTTGTTCTCCGCTACACCGCTTTTGGGCGTTATATCTATGCGATTGGCGGCAATCAGACTGCCTCGCGCCTGTCGGGTTTGGCTGTAACACGCATCAAAATTGCAGCCTTCATGTTGTGCGGCTTTTTCGCCGCGCTGGCAGGGATCGTCCACTCCGCGCAGTTGAACCAGGGCAGCCCGAACGAAGCGGTAGGCTATGAATTAAATGCGATTGCCGCCGTCGTGATCGGAGGGGCCAGCCTCAATGGGGGCAAGGGGACGATCATAGGCGCGATTGCCGGCGCGTTTATCCTCGGTATTTTGAATAATATGCTCAGCCTGAACAACGTCGAGAGTAATACGCAGCTAGTCGTGAAGGGTCTGCTCGTAGTGGGAGCCGTTGCCCTACAACAATTCCGCCCCCCAGAGGTGGAATAACACACGGCAAAGGAGGAACACTGAACCATCGTTCGGATCGTATATCAGGCAGGATACAACTGTCAGACAGTCAGTTTAATACGATTGGGAGGGAAAGTAACATGCGAAAGAAAACCTTTTTGAGTTTGCTTGGGATACTGATTATTGTGATCGCCCTGGCTCCCCACGTGTCTCATAAGACCGCTGCCCAGGATGATGGATGGAAACCCTATACCGAAGAAATGCTGGCCGGGGGAACCGTGAAAGAGGACGCGCGCCCCGAAGGACCGCTGCCGGCTGACTGCCCGGCTCCAGCGGCCAAAGACAAGTACGTGATTGGGATGTCCCAGGCGAACAAAGCCGAACCCTGGCGCGAAGCGATGAACAGCCAGATTGCCGCCGCTGCCGAAGCCTATCCCGATTTTGAAGTGGTCTTCCAGGATGCAGCGCAAGACAACGCCAAGCAGGTCAGTGATGTTGAAAACTTGCTGACGCAGGGTATCGACCTGTTGATCATCTCCCCGAACGAAGCGGCTCCCTTGAATGACATCGTCAAACAAGCGTGGGAAAGCTGCGTGCCGGTGATCGTGCTGGATCGTAATCTGGTTGACCCCAACTACTCGATGTTCATCGGCGCGGATAACGTGGCGATTGGACGCGGGGCGGGCCAGTATGCGGCCCAGTGGTGTGCCGACAACGGACGCGAAGACTGCCTCATCGCTGAGATTCGCGGTCTGGAAGGTGCGCCGCCGGCTAAAGACCGGGGTGATGGTTTCCGCCTGGGCTTAGCCGATGGCGGCTTGAGTGAAGATAACATCATCTTCTCGCAGAACGCCGATTGGCTGCGTGAACGAGCGGTCCCTGCCGCTGCCGCTGCTTTCCAATCGAACCCCGACATCGATGTGCTGTACGGCCACAACGACCCGATGGCCGAGGGGGCGTACATCGCCGCCCAAGATGCGGGTATCGAAGTGAGTGATGTCCTGTTCATCGGCATCGACGCACTGCCCACCCCGGACGGCGGTATCATGTCCGTGTTGGAAGGTCGTCTCGGCGTGACTTTTGTCTATCCCACCGGCGGCAAGCAGGCTATCGAATGGGCGCGCCTGATTCTCGAAGAGCATGTGGTTCCGCCGCGTTGGGTGGTGCTCCCGTTTGATACGGTAGACCCTTCTAACGGGCAAGAAGTGTGTAATGCGTTCGCTTGCCCGAATGCGCAGTAATCGGTAATTTAGAGAATTGAGGGAGAAGGAAAACTTCTCCCTCATGATATGTATGCTCTCTGCCCCCCCCTTATATCCCCATTGAGAGATATTTGACGTTCAGATACTCATCGATACCAAAAGAGCCGCCTTCGCGTCCTAACCCGCTTTGTTTAACACCCCCAAAGGGAGCCTGCGCCGTCGAAGGAAGCGCATCGTTCACGCCCACAATTCCAAATTCGAGCTGTTCCGCCACACGAAATACCCGGCTGACATCGCGCGTATAGAAATAGGCGGCCAGCCCATAGGGAGTGCTGTTCGCCTGCTGGATGACCTCCGCCTCGGTATCAAAGGGAATAAGCGGCGCTACCGGGCCAAAGGTTTCTTCTTGTGAAATCAACATACCGGACGATACATGGCTGAGTACGGTGGGCTGCCAGAATGTTCCAGAGGGATTATCTGAGTGCGGCAGAGGGTGTCCCCCCAATAACACTTCCGCCCCATGCTCGAGCGCGTTATCGATATGGCGCTGCACTTTCTCGTGTGCAGCCCGATCGATCAGAGGCCCGATGACATTGCCGGGTTCCAGGCCATTGCCGACCTTCAATTTACTAACCTCCTGGGTGAACAGCGCCGCGAACTGATCGTAGACATCGCGCTGGACAAAAATCCGGTTGGCGCAAATGCAGGTCTGCCCACTGTTGCGAAACTTGGTCATGATGGCCCCCGTCACCGCCGCCGGAAGGTCCGCATCTTTAAAGACGATGAAAGGCGCATTCCCGCCCAATTCTAACGAAATTCGTTTGACGGAATCGGCGGATTTGCGGATCAGCAGTCTGCCGACTTCAGTCGACCCGGTGAACGAGATCTTGCGTACACGATCATCGGCAAAGACGGTATCAGAAAAGGGGAGTGGGTTCTGGCAGGTGATGATATTGACCACGCCCGGCGGTATACCCGCCTCGATGAACAACTGGCCCAATTCCAGCGCCGAAAGTGGGGTTTGTTCGGCTGGTTTAGCGATCACAGTGCAGCCAGCAGCCAGCGCCGGCCCCAACTTGCGAGTCAGCATGGCTGCCGGGAAGTTCCAGGGAGTGATCAGCGCGACCACACCCACCGGTTGGCGCAGCACAAAAATCCGCTGGTTAGGTCTTGATGCCGGGACAATCTGCCCGTAAATACGCTCTGCTTCTCCGGCGAACCAGCTCAAAAAACTGGCCGCGTATGCGATTTCGCCCCGCGCTTCGGTCAGCGGTTTACCCTGTTCCAGGGTCATAACCGTCGCCAGGTGTTCGCGGCGTTCCAACATCAGGGCTGCAACACGGCGTAGAATATTCGCCCGCTCAACCGCAGGAACTACCGACCACCCTGGCAGTGCTGTGGCGGCGGCGTCAATGGCGGCGCGTGTATCCCTGGCTGTGCCGTCAGGAACAAACATCAGCACCTCGCCGGTTGCCGGGTTGGTGACCGGATAGTCGCCGCCACTTTCTGACTCCTGCCATGCCCCATTGATCAAGAGTTGATACTGCGTATTCTCAAAGGTGATGTGTGTCACCTGCTCGATACTGACCATGAGCTGTGCTTCCCTTCTACAACTCGATAACTACGCGGGCATAACGCCCGGTACGCATAGCCGCTACCGCCTCGTTAATGTTGTCCAGCGTATACCGGGCACCGATCAACTCATCGAGTTTGATCCTGCCCTGCCGGTATAACTCAAGAATAGCAGGAAAATCGCGCGACGGTTTGGCCCCGCCGTAAAAACTCCCCAGAATGTGTTTTTCGCTGCGGGTGAGCTGGGTCGCAGACAGGCTAACCATGCTCGTGCTTTCCGCAACCCCGACAAACACGACCGTTCCGCCACGCCGCGCCAGTTGGTAGGCAAATTCCATGGTTTGTTTGCGGCCCGCCGATTCAAACGCATAATCCGCGCCCAGCCCGCCTGTCTCCGATCGAATCAAGTCCTCAGCCGCCAGCGGATCAATAAAATGGGTAGCACCAAAAGCGCGCGCCTGCTGTTCTTTGGCCGGGTTGATCTCCACTGCGAAGATGCGTTCTGCTCCCGCAATACGCGCCCCCTGGATGATGTTCAGGCCCACGCCCCCTACGCCAACGACTGCCACGCTGCTGCCCGGCTGGACTCTGGCTGTATTCCGCACGGCACCGATCCCGGTGGTGACGGCGCAGCCCACGAGCGACGCCGGGGCAAATGGCATATCACGGTCAATCGGAATGCAGCACGTCTCCGGGACCACTGTCATTTCGGCGAAGGTGGACAAAAACGAATAGTGTTTGATTTCCTCTCCGGCAGACGAGCGCAGGCGGGTTGTCCCATCCAACAGCACGCCATCCAATACACGCGGTGCATAGGCTTCACACAGATTCAGATGATCCGATTTGCAGTAAAAACATTCCCCGCAGTAGGGCGCCCACGAGAGGATCACATGATCGCCCACCGTCACCTGGGTGACATCTTCGCCAACGGCTTCCACGATTCCCGCGCCTTCGTGTCCCAACACCACCGGCATCGGAACCGTTGACGTCCCCTGAATAACCATCACATCGCTGTGGCAGATGCCCGTCGCTTGCAAACGGACGAGAACCTCATGCGGCTGTGGATCGATCAGCCGGACATGTTCGACCATTAGATTAGATTGTGGGGTATACAGCACAGCGGCTTTCATACGGTTCACCTCTAGCAGTTTTTGACGATGATAGCGCGTACCTGCTCGGCAGTTGGCTGGATCGGATTGTTGTACAACACCACGTCTTCCAAAGCATCCGTCACCAGCAGATCAATTACATCTGACGTGACACCCAGAGAAGCTAAGGGTCGCTTCATCCCGACGACCTGGGCCAGACCGTCCACAGTCGCAGCCGCAGCCTCGGCATTCTCAATCGCTGAGCGTGCGGGATCGGCCACCCCCATCGCCCACGCCGCGCGTGCATAGGGCAGCGCATTCGCTGCCAGGTTGAAGCGGATCACATCGCCCAGCACAATCGACAGCGCCATACCATGCGCCACATTCAGCCGTCCCCCCAGCGCGTGGCCGATAGCGTGGGCCAAACCCATCCCGGTTCCGCTGCGGTAGGCCAAGGCAACCATACTCGACGCCAACAGCATTTGAGCGCGTGCCTCAAGCTGTGTACCATCGGCATACGCGAGGGGCAGCCAGTGGGTCACTTTGTGGATCACTTCCAAGTTGATCGCATCCGCATATGGGTTGGCATTGCGCGACGCCAGCGACTCAAGGGCATGGGATAACACGTCCATCCCGGTGGCAGCGGTGGCCGCTGGGGGAAGTTTTATCGTTAGTTCGGGATCAAGAATCGCTACTTTGGGCTGCGCGCTGTCGTTGCCTACATAAAATCGGCGCTGCGTATGCGGATTCGTGATCACCCCATAGGAGTTTTGTTCGGAACCCGTGCCTGCCGTTGTAGGAATGGCGATGATCGGCAGCGCCGGGAACGGCAGCGACACCCGGTAATCGAGGTTTACCACTTCCCCGCCGTTGGTCGCATGGAGAGCAATACCTTTCGCGGTGTCCATCGATGATCCGCCGCCCAGCGCCACCACCACGATTTGATCAAGGTCAAGCCCGCTCAAACACGCGCTGCCAGCAGTGATATTATCTATCGTCGGGTTGGGCTGCACGCCCTCGAAGTTCAGCGACTCGATCTTCGCTTCGCTGAGCACAGCCTGGACTTTTTGCGCTAATCCTGCCCGTACCAGCCCGGCATCAGTCACAATCAAGGCGCGTGTCCGGCCCAATAACTTGATCTGTTCCGGCAGATGTCGGATCGCGTTCACGCCAAAGATCAGATGCGGTGGGGGAGTAATGTTCAGCGTTTGGTCAGAAAGCAGCATAGGGCCTGTCCTTATCGCCGTCTATAACTGAATCCAGGTGGTTTTGAGTTGGGTATATTGTTCAAGTGCATGGAGCGATTTATCGCGCCCCGTTCCAGACTGCTTAAATCCCCCGAAGGGCACAGTCAAATCGGAGACATCAAAACAGTTGATCCACACCGTCCCGGCGCGCAGGGCTCGCGCCATGCGGTGCGCGGTCGTGATATTCTGAGTCCAGACACTGGCAGCCAGCCCATAATGAGTATCGTTGGCGATCCGAACCGCTTCTTCAGGGGTATCAAAGTCAATAACCGACAGCACCGGGCCAAAAATTTCCTCGCGTGCGATGCTCATTTGATGGCGCACCCCGGCGAAGATCGTGGGGGAAATATAATATCCGCCTGTTTCGACCATCACGCGGGTTCCGCCCAGTCTGATCTGAGCGCCTTCTTGAGTTCCCTGCGTTATATAATAAAGAATGCGCTCCATCTGGGTCTTATCCACAATTGCCCCGATTTTCGCGCCGGGATCGAGCGGATCCGCCAGGGTAATCGTGCCCGCTACCTGCCTGACCTTCTCGATCAACGCTTCCCGGATAGGCCGTTCGACCAACACCCGCGATCCCGCGTGGCAGGTTTCGCCCTGGTTGTAAAAAATACCCCAGGCTATCCCGGAAGCCGCCGCGTCTAAATCTGGCGCATCGGCCAGGACAATTTGCGGGCTTTTGCCCCCACATTCCAGCGAGACTGCTTTCATGTTCGATTCGCTGGCATAACGCAAAAACAGTTTGCCGACTTCTGTCGAGCCGGTAAAAGTCAGTTTATCTACCTCCATGTGCCGGCCCAGCGCGGCCCCGGCGGTCGGACCGTATCCCGGCACGACGTTTAACACACCCGGCGGCAGACCGGCTTCCATCGCTAATTCGGCCAGGCGCAGCGCAGTGAGCGGAGACTGTTCAGCAGGCTTGAGAACCACCGAATTCCCGGTAGCTAAGGCAGGGGCTAATTTCCAGGCGGAAATGATGAGCGGATAATTCCAGGGGACAACCGCGCCAACTACGCCCATCGGCTCGCGGGTAATGAGTGCCAGGGCCGATGTTCTTCTCGGCGCGATCTCGTCGTAAGTTTTATCAATCGTTTCCGCGTACCACTGGAAACAGTTGGCCGCAAACGGGACATCAACTGCCAACGAATCGCTGATAGGTTTGCCAACATCCAGCGTTTCGAGCAGAGCCAGTTCTTCGAGATGATCTCGGATAAGCTCGGCCAGTTTTAATAGCACACGTTTGCGGGCCGCAGGGTCTTGACTCGACCAGCGCCCATCCTCAAACGCCCGGCGGGCAGCGGTCACCGCCCGATCAATATCGTCCTGGTCGCATTCCGCCACATGAGCTATCACACACCCATCACGCGGGCTGACATCTTCAAATGTTTTGCCCGACAGCGCATCTACAAACTGCCCATCAATAAACGCCTGTGTGCGAGGAGTGACCTGAGTGGCGCGCGCCAGCCAGTTTTCGCGGGTGAGTATTGTCATCAGTGATTTATCCATCAACTCTTTAGCGAGCGTAATGTTTCAGCCGGTCCCAATCAATTGTTTTGCCCATGCCGGGCCGGTCGGGAATATGAACGTAACCTTCGGCATCGGTAAAAATACCCTCTGTGAACATAAAATCGCGGCGTTCCACCGTCCAACCGGGAGGATCATACGGGAATTCGAGATAGGGGCCGCCGCCGACTCCGGCTGTCACATGCAGATTAGCCAGCAGTCCCAGCCCGTTGCTCCAGGTGTGGGGAGTAAACCAGCGGTTGCGCGCCATGACCCACTCGGCAAGCATACGGGTGCGCAGAAGCCCCACCGCCAGCACAACATCCGGTTGGTACACGTCGAGAGCGTCAGCATCGGCATAAGCCAGGAGATCGGCCAACGAGCGCGCCATCTCACCGCCTGCAATACGAATTTTGCTCCTAGATCGCAAAGCAGCCAGCCCGCGCACATCCGCGCCTTGCAGCGGCTCTTCCAACCACAATACGCCGAGTTCATGCAGAACATCCGCGAGATGCTGCGCTGCTGCCGGGTCAGCGGATGGCGCAATATCCCCTGGCATACGCCACGCCTGGTTAAAATCAACCATAATGTCCATCGCTGCACCTACCGCACGCCGGACCGCCGTCATTGCCTGCAAACCTTCGTCCATACGCCGGAGATCAATTCGGATTTTTAGAGCGCGAAAACCCTGTTCGTGCAGGGCGAGAGCAGACTCGGCGCGGGCGTCAGGCGATTTCAACTCCCCACACGAGGCATAAGCCAGAATTTTGGTGGTAAATCCGCCGAATAACTGCGCTGCGGGGGTCCCCAACGACTGGCCGAAAATGTCCCACAGGGCCATTTCGAGCGGCCAATAACGCGCCGCATGGAAGTTCAGGGTTTCAATCACCTGCACATGCCGGGCAATTTGCAGCGGGTTTTGGCCAATGAAAAATGATTTATAGGATTCAAACCCGGCCATCGTATCACCGCCGCCGATGCCCACGATCCCCACATCCGTCTCGACAATAGTCAATGTGGCGTCAAAATGACGGCGGGGAATGGGATCCCAGGCCGCATAAAAGGGAGGGTCTAACGGCAGGCGGTAGGACTGAATACGGATGTCGGTAATGATCATGCTCGTTTTCCCTCTCCAGTCCGCGTTGTGAGCAAATACAGCCTAGCGCGAGAAAAACGGGTTAGACGCCTGATCGCGCAGCCGTAAAATATCTTCTATCCTGGGGTGGTGATTCGCTCCGGCTTCTAATGCCGACCGCATGGCTTGCGCGTTGTTGTCAAATACCAGGGCCGCATCATCCGCATCCCAGCTCACCCACACCGCCGCGATCAGCAGCAGAGAGTCCACCATCTCAGCCGGGATTATGCCATCCGCGACAGCCTGCATGACTCCCGTTGCAACCCCCGCCTGAGCTGCACCCCAGGTGAGCGTTTCGTGACGCGAACCACGTAGATCAGCTTTATTCACGAATAGGGTCAGCGGCTTAACCGGCAAATTGGGGCGTAGAACGGTAACAAATGGGATATAACCGGCGCGTGGGGTCGCTAATGCGGTGGTCCAAGCAGTCTCAACCGGGCCGCCTTTGCTGCCCAACACGCTGTTAATATGGGCAGCATTAGCGCCGCTGCCCGCGAATGCCTCGCCAATTTGGGTTTGTAGGGGAATCGTTTGATCTGCCATCCTGGTTGCCACTCCCAGAGCCTATAGATTAGACATGGGTGGTCAAAATGAGGATTCAGCATACTACCCTCGAGTTAATAGGTTATAGAATTCCGCAGCGGAATCGGCAAATGGATCGTAAAAATCTTTTTTTCCTATAGTTTAGTTTTTGAACGATACGCACGGGACGACCCATTTTTGACACTTTTAGATGAGCTAACATATTGACATCGCTAAAAGAATGCAGTACTCTGTGTTTACATGATTTTCTTTATTATAATAATAAACATATTTTTTCAATACTAGCGATTATGTGAAGCATAAAAACCATCTGCGTGATTGTGCTTGGCGCATGATTTACCTGGCCGCCAATTCCGTGTTTTTCCTCTTAAAATCCGTGATTAACTAAGTGTTACCATCGTTTCAAAGTCCATAATTTTCATAGGAATAACATCCAATGCGTAAAAATCTGTTGCTTTCTACCATGGATGATATTTGCTCAAACCGGCTTCACCTCAGGCGTATAGTTTAATTTTAGAAAAAGGCGTGTTTTTAACCTATGAGTCACTATTCCATCATTCATGATGTGACTCTGGAACTGCGGCGGCAGATATTTGCGGGACTGCAAGCTACGCCTGACGTCGATTTCCAGATCAACAATATGAATCAGGATATTGTGCTAGACCCACCGCCCGATGCTGCTACTGGCTCGCCAATGCTGTCTATTTTCCTTTACCACATCGAACCCGATCAGCACTTACGCAACCAGCCCTATCTCACACCCTCACCAGAAAGTCTACGCTACCCGCCTTTTCCGTTGCAGCTTCATTATTTGATCACGCCCCTAGACAGCGAACAGGAGCAAAACCAACTTTTGTTGGGGCGTATCATTCAACTTTTCCATGACAATCCGCTGCTGACCAGTATCAATGGGGTGCCATTGGACAATAGTTTTGGTGGCAGCAGCGCCGAAATTCGAATCATGATGGAAACGTTGAGTCTGGAAGAACTATCACGCATCTGGTATGCACTGAATTCAGTCTATCAGCTTTCTATCACATACATCGTGCGTGTGGTGACTATCGACTCACTTCGACCTGAGAGTGCCGCCCACCGTATCACCGAATTGCAGGCGGTGGTGGGCAGCAAAGGGAAAACCGGATGACACTACGTGCTGTCGATGCCGTTCTCACTCGACAAGTGTTTATTACGGGAACGATCCAGGACTCATTAAGCGCGCAACCCATTCTGGATCCAACCGTCATTTCACTGCGATTTCAGGCAGCGCCCCAGCGTCCTTATCCCCTGTATTTGCGCAAAACATCCGATGGTAATTATGCCTTCTTTGGCAACCCATCTGCCGATCTGCCGATTCTAAGCGGAGCCGAAACGCTCAATCTAGAATTAACAGTTTCCTCAGCACGTTATCAGACGATTACGGTTTCCATCAGCCTGGGATCAGCAGACACCGCGCCAGGGGAAATCACCCGTGTAATTGATAACCAAACCGTGATACTGCCTGCTCGCCCTGCGCTGCCGCGTGTCGTGAATGTGGTCCTGACGCCGGTTCCTCTCACTTTAATTGGGCGTGTTCTGCGCGCCGATGATCTCAATACGGCCATCGCCGGAGCGACTATTACGGTCACCGCCCCGGCTGTTGTTGGTCCTGTCACCAGTAACAGCCAGGGAAATTTCACTCTGGCTAATCTGCCCGTCGCTGAAGAAATCACCGTCTCTGTGAGCCATGTCGATTTTTCCCCATTGAACACGACAATCCGGCTCGACTATCGCCAGCCTGTCAACGAACAATATTTTAGCCTAACGTAAGGAGCGAACGAATGCCTGAGTATCTTGCGCCTGGGGTCTATGTGGAAGAGGTGCCTTCTGGCAACCAACCAATCGAAGGTGTAAGCACGAGCACGGCTGGCATGGTGGGTGTGACACAACGTGGCCCCGTGAACAGTCCGACCTTCGTTTCCAGCTTTCCTGATTTTGTCCGCAAATTCGGCGGTTATCTCGATCATCGTGTTTATGGTCACGATAGGGCCATGCTTCCCTATGCCGTAGAAGGTTTTTTTGCCAACGGGGGAACCCGTCTCTTTGTCACCCGCATTGTGGGGACTAACGCTGATTTCTCCCAGGTGACACTCTTTGGTTCCAGCGTGACCAATGCAGCGGCAACAGCGCTTTCCAGCCGCGCGAATGATGGCGCTACGCTCCTAGAAATTGATGATGGCACCAATATCGCTGTTGCCGACGTGCTGCTGCTGCAAGATGGCACTCGCTCAGAATATGTCACTGTCGCCGCTGCACCGGTTGCAATCGGAATGCGAATTTTTGGTCAACTGCACTCCGATCATGGTGCTGTTGCGGTCGCCATCCAGACTCAAGTGGTCGGTGCGGATTTAACCGCGCGTATTAATGGCGCGATGAACAGTGGCGCCACCGCGCTCAATCTTAACAATTCGGCTGGCCTGGTGGCCGGTGAAGTCATTCGGATTCAGGATACGGATGATCCTGACCTGACGGAATATGTCACGATTACGGCGAATAATGCGCCCGACTTCGACGAACCCGGCCTGCTGTTCGACCATCCCCAGGCAACCACTGAAATCCATCGTGTAACTCTGACCGACGGCGCAGGCGAGCCCGGAGGACGCACCGTTGATACGGGAGCCAGTACCGGCGACTTCGTGATCCCATTGACCAACACCACCAATATGGTCGCCGGCCAAATTGTGCGGGTAGATGATGAATTTTACGTCATCCAGAATATCGTATCCCAGTTGTCTATCGCGACCACACCCACCACCGCGATTCACGGGGTAGGGGTCGCCGTCATCAAACAAGTTCCTCTTTTGCAGGTCTATGCACGTTATGAGGGTATTTGGGGTGACGATCTGCGTATCAGCGTTCGTCCGAGCAGCATCCTGGAAACAACCGTAAGCGCAAATGCCGGTGTGGGTGACAACCCGATTCTACTCAATGCAACGTTTGGACTCAGTACAGGCAGCGTTTTAAGCGTCACCACTGGGGGGACTCAGGTGCTGCGCCAGCGTGTCACCAGCGTGGATACTCGCCAGAATGAAGTCAGCCTGACAGGCGGCGCAGCGGCAGCCATAACAGCCAACCAGGAGGCTGTCTCCATTGAGTTTGATCTGATTGTCGAACGGCTGGATGCGGATGGCAGGGTAGTAGAGGGTGAGGAGTTCGTTAATCTCAGCCTGGACCCTGAACATCCCCGTTACGCGCTTGATATTCTCGGACACTTCGATGTAGCTGCCAACGAGCCTGAAGAAACCGGTCAATCCAATTTGATCCGCCTGGCGGATCTGGTAGAAGCGGACCTGGATGCTGCCACGATCAATGCTGCCGAAGCAGCCAACCGCCGCTTGACCATTCCGTTTGATGGCGTTGACCGCCAGTTGGAAAACGGCGATGATGATCTGGCGACCATTGATGCCAATACTTATATCGGCACTCCCAGTATTGATCCTGACGAACGCACCGGTTTGTACTCGCTGGAAAACATCGACGACATCAAAATCGTGGCGATTCCGGGCCGCAGCGATCAGGACATACAGAACGCTCTGATCTCTCACTGTAACCTCAAGCGCTACCGTTTTGCCGTACTCGATGCACCCGAAGGTGCAACACTGAAGGGCGTTCAGTCGCACCGGCAGCTCTTTGATGATACTCGTGCGGCACTTTACCACCCCTGGTTTATCATCGGAGATCGTTTTGGACGTAATGGGGATGTCGTCAGCATTCCGCCCAGCGGTCATGTGATCGGCATCTATGCCCGCAGTGACAATACACGCGGGGTCCACAAAGCGCCGGCGAATGAGGTAGTTTTAGGAATCCGAGATGTGCAGGTTCGGCTGAACAAAGCCGAACAAGACCTGCTCAACCCGAAACATATCAATGTGGTACGCGACTTCCGCGAAAATACGCGGGGCATCCGTGTGTGGGGCGCGCGTACGCTGAGCAGCAACCCCGAATGGCGCTATATCAATGTTCGGCGTCTCTTCCTGTTTGTTGAGGAATCCATCGAGCGTGGGATGCAGTTCGCCGTTTTTGAACCCAACAGCGAGTTCCTGTGGGCGACGGTGAAACGCAGCATTACCAATTTCCTCACCTCGGTCTGGCGCGATGGCGCACTGGAAGGGGTGACACCGGAAGAAGCGTTCTTTGTCAATATAGGCTATGGCCTCACCATGACTCAGGACGATATTGACAACGGCAGAATGATCGTAGTTGTCGGTATTGCGCCGGTAAAACCTGCCGAATTTGTGATCATTCGCATCAGCCAGAAAACGCGCGAAGCCACTGGCTGACGGGCGTTTTAGGATTATTCATTAAGGAGGTCCACTGTGGCAACAGGTGAACGTCTCGATCCCTATATGCAGTTCAATTTTCTCGTACAGATTGATGGGGTTGTCCGCGCCGGTTTTACCGAGGTCGGTGGGCTGACCACCGAACAAGAGATCATCGATTATCGTGAGGGCAGCGACCCGCCCTTTATGAAAAAAATACCGGGGTTGCAGACCTACACACCGCTCAGCTTAAAACGTGGGTGGACACAAGACGAGGATTTCTGGCTCTGGCGCAAAACAACCCTGGATGGACAGACAGAGCGCCGCGCCGGTTCGATTGTGTTGTTAGACGAAGGGCGCGCGCCGGTCATTCGTTGGAACTTTACTGAGGGGTGGATTTCTAAGTGGGAAGGTCCCGCGCTGAATTCGACCACCAACGAAGCCGCGATTGAATCGGTTGAAATCACTTATGAACAGCTCGTGATGGAGCTTGCATAAAACGGCCATGCTTGCCACACCCGGTGTTTACTTTGAATATGCGCACCGCCCACCGGCGGTTGCAGGGCTGAGGACGGATGTCGCCGCCTTCATCGGTTATGCAGAACGCGGCCCTCTGCTCGTCCCGCTGCGATTGACCAACTGGCGGCAGTTTGTAACTGCCTTTGGTGAGCCGCTGCCCTATGCTTATCTCGGCGAGGCAGTGCGCGGATTCTTTAGCAACGGGGGCGCCGTGTGTTATATCGTCCGGGTCGCCGATGTACAGATAGCCAGGGAAGCATCGCTCAACCTGTTTGGCGGCGACGGTAATCCTTCACTGGCGATCCTGGCCAGTCACGGTCTGGTCCCCGATCCAGAAACCGGTGAGCCGCTGCGCGACGATCAAAGTCAAAGCCCGCGACGGTATCCCAGCCAGGGCGTTTGGGGCAATCGCATCTCCATCTCATTACTGCCAGCAACACCCGGCGCGACCAACACGACTCTGCCTCAACCCAACACAGGCGAAGTGAGTTATCTCGAAACGCTGAGCGGCTTTGGCAAACACACGATGGTCCGCTTGGTGCAGGATGGGACAGAAGCGCCCGAATATCGACGCATCACGGCTGTCACAGCACACCTGATGCAGGTGGAATGGGACAAACCGATCACTGGCCTGGGGTTGGATCTCCAGCGCCCTATTCAGGTAGAGATCGTCGCGTTTACCCTTCGGATTGCTTTTGATGGACAAATCGTGGAAACCCATTCCGATCTCACGGTGTCGCCGGAACATAGCCAGTATGTGATCACACGTTTGTGGGAAGACAGCACCCTCATAGACGCCCAATTGGCCCCTGCTTGGGGAACCGATACGTCAGCGGTTCAGGTTATGTTGCGCGACCCGAACCGCTGGATGATCCCGGTGGATAATCTGCCGCTCAGCGGCGGGCTAGATGGTATCGCGACGGTGGGCGCCGACGACTTTTTAGATGCGGTGGCGGCGCTAGCAGACATCAGCGAAGTGAGTCTGCTCGCAGCGCCGGATATCGTGCTGCGAGCAGAACCGGAACCCAACCCATTGCTGCTGCTGCGCCCGGTGGATTGCACCGTGCTAGACCCCCTTCCGCCGGGGAAAATCGAAGGGACGGTCGTAGACCCGACAGGTGCGCCTGTTCGCGGCGTGCGAGTCCAGCCAATAGGCGTAAACATCGCCGCAGTCAATACACCGGCTAATGGTTCATTCGCACTGCAAAATTTGCCGTTGTCTCAGATTATTTTGCGCTTTGAGCGCGACGGATACGAATCGCTCGAAGCCACTGCCCAGGCGCGGCAAACGCCCATCGAGCCGCTGTCGATTACGCTCAACCCGGTGGCTACCCCACCTGCGTTAGCGGTAGACGATATCGCGGACATCCAGTCGGCGATGATACAGCAGGGCGAAAACGGAGGATATCGGGTGGTGCTGCTGGACCCGCCCGAAACACACCTGTCTATGGATGCCATCCAGACATGGCGGCAACGTTTCGATACCAGCTACGCCGCCCTCTATTACCCCTGGGTGATCGTTTCTACCGATGACGGGTTCCGAGCAGTACCTCCCAGCGGGCATGTTGCCGGGGTCATCGCCCGCACTGACCTGACCATCGGACCGCACCGCGCCCCGGCTAACTATGTACTCAACGGGGTACAGGCGCTCAGCACCCCGGTGGGTACGGCTGAGCAGGGCGTGTTAAATCCGTTAGGGATTAACTGTCTGCGCGCGCTGCCCGGTCAGGGATTGCGTGTCTATGGGGCGCGTACGGTCAGCAGCGCCTCGGAATGGCGCTATTTGAATGTACGCCGCCTGATATTGATGCTAGAAAAAGCGCTAGAGAGTTCCACTCAATGGGCTGTTTTTGAACCCAACAACCTGTTGACCCGGCAGATACTCCGCTTCAGTATCAGCCAGTTTCTTGACAATTTGTGGCGGCGAGGGGCGCTGGCGGGCAACGATCCTGTCGGAGCCTATACGGTGCGCTGCGATGAAACTAACAATCCCCCTGAAGTTATTGACGCCGGGCAGCTTATCGTTGAGATAGCCGTTGCGCCTGCTATCCCATTTGAATTTATTCGTTTCCGTTTGGGAAGAACGGTAGAAGCCATCACGGTCACGGAGTAACTTATGTCTATCTTGCCTCGATTGGATCCTTTATCCGGCTTCAATTTTCTGGTCACGCTGATTGACAACAGCAGCACGTTCAGCGCCATAACAAGCGGTATTGGTGGGCTGGTGCTGGGAGGATTCACGGAATGTGCCGGGCTTGAGTCCACGCTGGAAACCTTCGAGTATCTCGAAGGGGGTGTGAATGATCAGGTGTTCCGTTTTCCCACCCGCATGAGCTACAGCAACATCACGCTCAAGCGCGGTGTCGGATTTGGCGAAGATCTCTGGTTGTGGCACCAGGATTTTATCGAAGGCAAGGGCAAACGCCGCGATGGTTTCATTATCCTGCAAAACGAGATGCGCATTCCGATCAAAATCTGGTCTTTTTTGCGGGGAATACCCATAAAGTGGACCGGCCCTTCGCTAAACGCACAGGCGAGCGCGGTGAGCATCGAGGCTCTCGAAATTGCCCACGAACAACTTAAGTTGGTCATGTCGCCCGGCGCGGCGCTCGATGCAGCGATCAGTGCCGTCTTCTAATGGAGGAACAAGCCCATGGACAATATCGAAATCCAAAATCTTACCAGCGACGTTTATCTGTTATCCGTTCTGACACCCGAATTTCTTGAAGAAGTGGCGGCGCGTGTCGAAGAGTTGATGGCTGAACGCAAACAGCAAGACCAGAGCCGGCAGGAAGATACGCGCATTGAGCAGCGCGCACTGGAGCTTGATTAATCGTGGGTAAGATGATCTTCCAGAAGCTTGATCTGAATAAAGAGCCGGTCAACGACGAGACTTACGAAGTTCAGTTTAACCCGACCGAATTTGGATTGAGCAAAAGCGTAAAATTCGCCGATGTCATTATCCCTGGCCTCGATAGTCCGATCACGCAGTTCGTCAATGGTGAGAACGAAAAGCTCACGATGGAACTGTTTTTTGATACGACGCTCGAAGGCGGGACCGGGGCGGATGCTGTCTCCGTTACCACGAAGGTGGATCCGTTTTACCGCCTGGTAAAGGTTGACGGTGATATGCACGCGCCTCCCATCGTGCGCATCACCTGGGGAGAACACTTCCCTGGCATGACGACAGACCAAAACGAACAGGCGATGGCCGCTTTCGATTGTGTCGTCGAGCGTGCGGATCGAAATTTCACCTTATTCAACAGCGATGGCATACCTTTGCGCTGCAACGTCGCACTCACCCTGCGCGAATATCGCACTCTGGAGGAACAGCTTACCGCCTTGAATCTGCGCTCGTCTGATCACACACGGGTATACGTCGTGCGCGAAGGTGAAACACTGCCGCAAATTGCCTACAACACCTATCAAGACCCGGCCCGCTGGCGCACTATCGCCGAGTACAATGAAATTCGCAACCCGCGCCAGCTTAAACCGGGTACGGTCCTGCACCTGCCCCCAGTGAGACGATAAACATGGCTGCCACCCAAATTGTTGATGCTGGTTATACCTTCTATGCCCCAACCTTTGAAATTGAGGTTGAAGGACAGAACTTGAGTCAGTCGGTTGTGCGCGATGTCAAAGAGGTAACCTATCACGACAGCCTGGAAGAGTTAGATTATTTTGAATTCACTCTACACGATTGGGACGAGTTTCAGCAGCGACCACGTTATAGCAGCCCCTATGACGAAAATGGCAGCCTGGTGACCTTGCCCGACGGCACAGACGTACCAGTCTTTGATCCTGGTGCACAGATAATCCTGCGGATGGGCTACCAAGACAGTGATCTGGTGACGATGCTGAAGGGCACTATTGTAACGGTATCGCCTTCTTTCCCCACCACGGGGATGCCCTCGCTGACAATGCGCGCGCTTAACCCACTGTATACCCTGCAAAAGCAGCAGGCAACCATGTCTTTCGAAAACAAAAAAGACAGCGAGATCGCTCAGGAAATCGGCCAGGAAATCGGCATCGATGTAGAGATCCCGTCAGGACAGGCTCAAAATGAAACACCCTATGAATTTATGTCTTTTGCCAACCAGTACCCGATTGTATTTCTTATGGGGCGAGCGCGGCGGTTAGGTTATGACCTCTACATTAATCAGCCCGACGACGGCAGTGATCCCACTCTCTTTTTTGGGCGTGGCGAGACAACGTCTCCATCTTATGAACTGCGGTGGAAGCGCGACCTCATGGAGTTTACGCCACAGGTAAAAACACGCGGTCAGGTTACGCGCGTGATTGTGCGCGGGTGGCGTCCTGGCGCTCAAAGTGATGAACGCCGAATCACCGGAACGGCGACCTTTGCCGATGCTAACCTGGATTTGCCCGACCCCAAACTGCTAGAAGCCATTGATGCTGCTTTGCAGGAATACGAAGAAGAAGTCATCAATGATCCCATAGACAACCAGGCAGAAGCCGATGCAAAAGCGCTGGGCATTCTGCAAAAGAAATTGCAGGACCTGATCACTGGGCGCGGCACAACCGTGGGTGTGCCTGAAATACGGGCGGGCCGGTTAATAGCCATTACCGGCATCGGCCACCGTTACAGCGCACGTTATCGCGTGACAGAATCGACCCACAAGATCAATGACAATGGG
>JACRBK010000038.1 GCA_016234525.1 Chloroflexota bacterium | reverse complement strand
CGTGGGATTTTGAATTCTCACGGGAACCTGTACGCCAACCGGATAACCTGCTGCGCTGGGAAATCAAAGTGGCGGCAGGTGAAAAGATCACCATCACCTACAAGTTTAAGACGGATTATTAAACAGCGCCCTGTAAAAACTGGCGGATTGTCATTCCCTCTCTAACTCAGTTGGGGAGGGGATGCCATTTTTGCTGATAGCTGACGACAGATCGCCGAAAGCTGTTTTTATGTCTCGCTGGATTGGCGCATGGGGGTCTGGTGGAGATTGTTGACCCCGGTGCGCAGCCATTCCATCGCTTCATCCCACTGGCCTTTGCGCCGGTCCTGCTCGCTGACACTGTTCTGCATGGTTTCTAATAAGCCAAAAATTTGAACATTTCCCCACTGGGCCGCCAGCGGAATAATCTGATTCAAGAACTTGTAAACTCGCACTAATTCATTTTGGGTGATCCAGGCTTCCGCCGCCTGGGCATAAGCGGTCAGCAGGTCAGGGGCATCTTCTTCTAGAGCCATTGGGTCCAGTTGCAGCACACTTCGCGCGGCGGCGGCGCTGCTTTCGTACTGTCCGATCTGCGCATAGGTGACCGCCAGCGCCACGAATACATGCGACCGATGATAAACCGTGTTGGCTTTGTGCCAGTCCCAAGACGGCAGCGAAGGGAAGGTCACATAAGCTGCCTGTTCAAACAAGGGAATCGCGTCGTGAGGCCGCCCTAATTCGATCAATAGACTGCCCAAGCCGACATAGGCCGGGCCGTAATCGGGATCGCGCCGGATCGCGGTTTCAAAAGTGTGGATACTCTCTGAGGTGCGTTCTTTGTTTAACGCCAACACCTGCCCCAGATTATGCAAAATGATCGAGGTGGCCTGTTCCGAAGCCGCGCGCCGGAATAACTCGACAAACCCCTGGTACTTATCCGGTTCATGTAACGACTCAACGATATCTTCGTACAGCACCGCGTATACCAGGTCCGCATCGCACATAATGGCTTGAACGACGGCCTCATCGGCGGCTTCTTCGTTGTTGTCTACATTGCGGAACAAGTCCGCCAGCACAAGCTGCGCAAACGGCAGATCGGGATTCATGCGCACGGCAGTGTCTACCCAGTGGCGGCCTTCGTCGGTGCGTCCCAGGGCGATCAGGGTTTCGCCCCATTCTGCTGCGATTTCCGGCACACCAGGCGAAGTTTGCCACACGGTGCGCAGCCGTTCAAGCGCCTGTTCGGGCTGGTGATCAGCATCGCGCAGGGTGCGAACGGTATACAGTTCGCGTTTGACTTCTGGGCTGGCGAGCAGCCGCTGCGCTTCGAGCGGGCGGCGTTTTTGCGACAGAGTCGAGTGTTTGCTGCGCGAAAAGGCGCTCTTGATATCACCCAAAAAAGCCCGCGCGTTCGGCGGGCGCTGCGCGGGATCTTTGCTGAGGGCGCGCATAATTGGTTCGGAGATTTCAGGGGGGATAGTCGGGTGAAAGCGTTGGAAGGGTAGGGGATCAGCGTTCGCGATCAGGTTCAATAGGGTACTTTCGCCTTCGCGGTATTCGTTGAATCTGAAATAATAATGCCCCGTGATCGCTTCGTACAGCACGACCGCCAGGGAATATATATCCGACTGTGGCACAATTTCGCGCCCAAAAGCCTGTTCCGGTGACATATATAACAGCGTGCCCGGCTGCGGCCCGGTCCCGTCGTCTCTCCCGTGAGGCTGCGTCGGATGGACATGCGCCAGACCAAAATCAGCCAGCTTATAATGATTGGCCTGGGCAATCAGGATATTTTCGGGTTTGATGTCGCGATGGATCACATTCCGGGCGTGCAAGGTGTCCAGTGCCAGACACATATCAGTAGCGACACGCAGCACGCTGGTTTTATCTTGCGGCCCTTTGTTTTTGATCTGGGTATGCAGGTCACCGGGCAGATATTCCATGATCAAAAATAATGAATCGCCCTCATCGCGCAGGTTATAAATCTGCACGATGTTAGGATGATTCAGGCTGGCCGTCAGCCGGGCCTCGCGCACAAACCACTCGCGCGATCCTTCTTCATAAAATGCTTCGGGGCGAAGTTGTTTGATCGCAACCGGGCGCTGCAATAGGGTATCCAGGGCTTTATAGACGATGCTGAACCCACCATCGCCAATTACATCCACGATGAGATACTCGCCAATATGATCGCCCCGGTTCAGTTGCGGTGTATCGGATGTGGGCATGAGATCCTCAAAATTAGCAGTTGCAAGAAACCCGATAGCAGCAGGTTGGGATCAGATTTGTGTCCCGGTTTCTTTCAGTATACCTGAATTTCCAAATTTGGCATTAATTATTAATTAATTTTTCACATCTGTATAGGAATCTGCCAAATAAAATCAAACGCCCCCGCTCCGCAAGCGGAACGAGGGCCAGAAAATGCGGTTATAGATGGAGACTTACTGCAATACGCCAGCCAGCGCGGTGCAGGCCGGGCAGGTTCCATCAGGACGGATGATCGCGTAACCCGCCTGCGGATCAGTTCCCCAGGTGGTGAAATCAACGTTGAAGACGATCATCAGGCGAACTTTGCCGCTCTGCGCCGAAAGTACGGCGGCTTCGGCCAACCACTGCGCTTGTTCCGCGACACTGGTATTCGCGCCCCAGGCGAAACCGCCGGGTAGTGACCCCAGCCCATCGGGCGACAGATAGCCGATTTCGGTGAAGCACGCCTGCTTGCCGCCAAACGGGGCCAGGGCGCGGTTCAGCATTGTGCCGTAATAACGGGTGGGATAATTGTCGCGCGGGTCGCCGCTGCTCGTCTGTGGGCTGACCACGCCTTCGTTATAGTGAACGCCGATGCAGTCCGCGTAGTTGCCCGCGCCTGCTGAGGCCATCTGCTGGGTATAGGTGTCATCGTTGCAGCCCTGGTCGGTGCAGCCTGCCGCGCCGAAGAATCCGGTGGGGGCCAACGCGCCAGTGATCACCAGCGTGCCGCTGTTGGCTGTCTTGATCGCATTGTAGGCTTTGGCGAGCAGCGGCACATAGTTCGCGCCATTGATCTGCCCGGCGGGCCATTCGCGGTCAATATTCATTTCGTTCCAGATTTCAAGAGCATCGGCACCCGCTGCCGCCAATGAGGCAACATAGGTCGCGTAGCTGTCCTGGTAGGTGGAATTCATGACCTGGGCTTTGTCGCCGATCACCGAGAACAGAATCTTGTATCCGGCTCCGTGCGCTTCCGTGATCAGGCCGGTGGCGTTCTGGCCCATCGTCAACTGAATCTTGACCCATTTCATCTTGGCTGCTTGCAGCGCCGTGCGCGTATTCGGATACAGGCCCGTGACCTGCCCGCCGACCTGGAACGTACCGCTGACAGCGGACCCAGTGACCGGGGCAGGGAGGTTGGGGTTAGCAGCCTGCGTGGCGGCGGGAGCAGCAGTAGCGGTCACGGCGTCACAAATGACAACAATCTTATAGTTGAAACTGGTGCGGACTTCGTACTGTTTGTTATTGAGCGACGTGATCAGGAACCGCCACCCAAAATAAAGCGAATGAGATTCCTCGCCCTCTTCAAGAACGTGGCAGGCGTCAATGCCCTCTTTCCATTCTGCTTCTTCATACGACCAGTTGCGGACCCAGGTCAGGTCTTCGCCGGTTTTTTCTTCGAGCGCGGTGCGGGCTGCCGAGAACGCCAGCCAGATTGGATCGGTGGGAGTGGCGGTTGGGCCACCCTGCGCCAGGCTCTTGGGGGTACTGCCCGCCAGCGGCGTCAGCCCGACCAGCGCAATGACAGCGGCAATGATCGAATAGATCAAGACATTTCTTTTTTTCACAGTTGAAAAATCCTTTCACAACCTGTTTCTAAAACCAGGCCCTTATTCAACGTCAAACGCTGAGGATGAGTGTCGGCGGGCTATTGTGAACGAAAACGCCGGTTTTGTCTATAATCAATAACCTACGCCCGCCTGACGTTCTATTGGATAAGCTCTGTGAACCACCGTTCTCGCTTTTCTCAACGCCCCTTAGGGCAGCCCACACGCGGCAAAACGGCCCGCAACCGTCTACGGCGCGTGGACAATTGTTTGCTGCTTTATGACCGCGCGTTAATCAGCCGCCGCGATGGACCTTATGATCACGCCTGTTATGTAGACCTCGGTTATGGCGCAGAACCGATCACCACGCTCGAAAGCGCGGATCGGCTGCGGCGCGCTAACTCGGTTCTGCCCGTGTTAGGCGTGGAGATCGACCCGGAGCGCGTGGAAAATGCGCTGCCCTTTGCGGATGAGTTGACCCATTTTCGAGTCGGTGGATTTAATCTGCCGCTCGAAGCGGGTGAAACGGTGCGCATAATCCGTGCTTTGAACGTACTCCGCCAATATGAAGAACATCAGGTTGTTGAATCCTGGCAGACGATGGGGCGTTACCTGCTGCCCGGCGGTCTGCTGGTGGAGGGAACATCCGATCCATTTGGGCGGATCATGGTATTGAACCTGCTGCGCCGGGCCGAATCTCATCTGGTTTACGAGGGATTATTGTTCAGCACTAACTTTCGTTGGGGATTCGAACCTGGCATTTTCCAGCCGGTGCTGCCCAAAAACTGTATCCATCGCATGATCCCCGGCGAGATGATTTTTGATTTTGTCGAAGCCTGGAAACGCGCCGCACGCGAAACAATAGCCTATAAAAACTGGGGATTGCGCCAGTGGTTTGCTGCCAGCGCTGAGACGCTCGCCCGTGACGGGTATTCCGTGGTGACACGCCGCCGTTTGCTGCGCCAGGGCTATCTGCTCTGGAAAGACAGCCCTGGCGATTCGATACTCTCACTGTAATGTTATTGGGTTAACCGGAAAGCATACCCGCCAGCGATCACATTTCCGTCCGCGCTCCACGCGGTGCTAAACGGATTATCAATCGTCTGGGGCAGATAGCCCAATAAAACAGCGTCTTCGCTTTCGACATCGATGATATACAGGCCAAGCTGTCTTTCTGAATCAGCCGCATAGAGAACCGGGGCCTCTACTTCTGGGGTTGCCAGATTATTCGCCATCACCAAGAGCGATTGACTATTCGGTGACCATACCGCGCTGCGCGGTGTGATTAGCCTGATCGTTTCTTGATCTTCGCTGTGACTGAGCAGCGGAACCGCATGAATGGAAGCATCCGCCAGCTCTAACCAGAAACACCAATAAGTGCTCTGATACGCATCGGGAATACCTGCCCAAAACATCAGCCGCGATCCGTCTGGGGACCAGATCACTGAGGTAACAGCAAATAAATCACTGAAACCGGGATTAATCACCTGTAATGCGCTGGTCGCGTCTTCAAATGTGATCAAATGAGTGGCTTCACCACTGCGCACATCGAACAGCCAGACGCCATCATAGTCGAGCATAAGATCGGCGTGGCGCAGGGTTGCGGCCAGCGTGCTGCCGTCTGGTGACCACGCCAGATTAAGGACGGTCCCGCCGTCTTGTGGATACGCTTCATGACCCGGCAGCAGTGACAGATCACGCTGACTTTCATCAGCCAGATCAAATAGGGTGATGGTGGAGTTGTGTGTATCGCCTCCCATCGTAAATTCATTTCGTTCAACCGCGATCTGTGTGCCGTCAGGCGACCATGCGGGTGAGACTTCGACAAATGGCGTTCCGGCCCGGTCAATATTGAAAAGGCTGCCGACATATCCATCTTCTGCCACCGACCGCCAATCCAGATCGGTAAAGTCCGCAATTCCCAGATCGGTATCGGACAGGTTTCGGTAAGGCACACCGACCAATGCCAGCCGGGTGCTGTCGGGCGACCATTGCAGCGGTGGAAAGATATAAGTACTGGGGAAGTCGTAACCGCTCTCAGGATAGAGTTGGACGCAGCGGCTTTCGTTGGTGGTGATATTGAAGGTACAAATCGTATCTTCGTCTCGGTTCTCGTAAGCGATCTGTACCCCATCCGGCGCGGCAAAAAGGCTGGACGGGTTGGCGAAACTTGCGACCATATCAGACAGCGCCCGCACATCCTCCACGCGCCAGGGGGCATCCGTTTGGGCCTGCGTGCTGCTTAACCCACTTGCCAGAACGAGAATACAAAGCAGAATCGTGATCCATTTCTTGCTCATTATTCACCGCCTCACTATAAAAAACTATAGAAGGGGTGACCATAGTGGGTGATCACCCCTTCTAATCAGAGAGATCTTTATAGAATTGGCGATTAGTTCTCGCGTTCGCCGCCGAGGATTTGTGTCATATACAGTTCGTAATACGGCCCCTTTGCTGCCAACAGTTCGGCATGGGTGCCGCGCTCGATGATCCGCCCGTGATCCATGACGATTACCTGATCGGCGCGCACGATGGTGCTGAGCCGGTGGGCGATCACAAACGCAGTGCGCCCTTCGAGCAGTTTCGCCAGCGCGGCCTGCATTTGCAGTTCGGTGATTGTATCTACGCTGCTGGTGGCTTCATCCAGAATGATCACGGCAGGATCAGCCAGCAGCGCCCGCGTGAATGAGACGAGTTGGCGCTGTCCAGCGCTCAGCCGCGATCCGCCTTCCTCGACTTCAGTTTCATAACCCTTCGGCATTTGCGAGATAAACTCGTGCGCGCCGGTAGCCTGTGCCGCGGCGATAATCTCTTCCTCGGTGGCGTCCAGCCGCCCATAGCGCAGATTCTCTTTGATCGTCGTGGCAAATAACCCGGTATCCTGGGGAACCCAGGCGATCTGTTCGCGCAGGGATTGCATCGTGACGTGTTGAATATCCTGCCTATCAAACAGAATCTGCCCGCTCTGTGCTTCATAAAAACGGCCCAACAGCCGCACCAGGGTGGTTTTGCCCGCACCCGTATGCCCAACCAGAGCGATCATTTCTCCCGGCTGTGCGGCCAAATCAATATCGTGCAAAACGTCGCTGGCTTCGGGAATTTCGCTGGTTTCGGCGGTTCCGTTATCGGAAGGAGCAGGGGAAGCCTGCGCTTCGCTTTTGCCATTGTTTTTCTGCCCCATCGGCGCGTCGCTGAAGGTCGTATCGGGCTTGGTATATCGAAAACTTACGCCGCGCAGTTCGACCGCTCCCTTGATCTTGGGGAGCGTGATCGCGTTCGGACGATCCAGAATGTCCGGCTGTGTATCCAGAATCTTGAAAATACGTTCTCCGGCGGCAGCAGCTTCCTGAAACTGGTCCAGCCGCATGGCGAGATCGCGGATCGGGTCGAAAAACAGGTTGAGATACAGCAGAAAGGCGACCAGCGTCCCGGCGGTCATCTCACCGTCGAGCACGCGCAGCCCGCCCACGCCGATTACAATTGCCGCGCCGACCTGTGCGATAATGTCGATGCCCGGCATGTAGATCGAGGCCAATTGATCGGCTTTCAGGCTGGCGTCAAGCTCGGTGGTAGAGACATCGCCAAAACGGGCTTTCTGCCGGTATTCTCCCACAAAGGCCTGTACGATGCGCATTCCCGCGAGGTTTTCTTGCAGCGTGGCCGATACCACGCCCACCGCTTCGCGCACTGCTTTATACCGTTTCGCTGAACGTTTGCGCCACCACATCGTCAAAGCGATCATCGCCGGAATGACGCTGAAGGTCAGCAGCGCCAACGACCAGTCGAACACCAGCATCAAGACGACAATCCCCACCAGGGTAAACGAGTTGCTGATCGTGTTGATCACCGCCCAGGTGATGAAGTTTTGCAGCGAGTTGCTGTCTTCTGTGACGCGGGCCATCAGATCGCCCACACGGTTATGATCGTAATAACTCAGGTTGAGGTCCAGGTATTTGTAAAACAACCGCTGGCGCAGGTCCATGATCGCGTGTTGGCCGATCCAGACCATGTTGAACATTTGGACACGCAGCCCAACCGCCTGAACCACAATCACCGCCAGAAACGCGAGGCTGAATCGCGCCAGGGCCGCTGAGTCTTCGTCGACCAGCCCCTGGTTTATCGCCTGGCGCACCAGGGAAGGGGAGAGCAGGGCGGCGGCAGTGGTGACTAACATCAGCAGTGCCACGCCGCCTGTGCGTCTGCGGTAGGGTTGAATCAGGGTGAGCAGGCGCAGCAGTGTTTCACGGATCGGGCGTTCGAGCTTGGGTTTAGAATCGTCGCTCATGCCTGTTCCTCCTGGCTTTCGGATTTGTGGGCAGCGGTAGCGAATTCGGCGGCGGTCTGCCGTTCTGGGGCATGATCCTCAACCGTCAGGGCCGGTTCAGTCGGTGGGATTACTGATTCATCAGTGAGGCCAATTCCTCGGATGTCTTCTTCGGGAACGGCCTGATCGGTTTGCAGTTTCCACAGATGAGCATATCGCCCACCCAACCGCACCAGTTCATCATGTGACCCTTGTTCGACGATCCGCCCTTGTTCGAGCATGATGATCTGATCGGCGTGCATGACTGTGCTCAAACGCTGGGCGACGATCAACGTGGTGCGCCCTTTCATCAGGTTTTGCAGCGCGGCGCGGATCTCGTATTCGGTGCGGCTGTCTACACTCGCCATTGCGTCATCGAGGATCAAGATGCGCGGGTTGACCAGCAGCGCCCGCGCTATCGCGATGCGCTGTCGCTGCCCGCCGGAGAGTGTCACGCCGCGTTCGCCCACCAGGGTTTCGTACCCCTGGGGAAACTCGGTAATAAACTCATGAGCACGGGCCGCGCGGGCAGCGGCGATCACTTCGTCGCGGGTAGCATCGGCGCGCCCAAACGCGATGTTTTCGTGAATGGTCGCGTTAAACAAAAAGGTGTTCTGCATCACAAAACCCACCTGGGCGCGCAGTAGCTTTAAGGACATATCGCGCACGTCGCTGCCGTCAATTGTGATACTGCCGCTGCTCACATCATAAAAACGCGGGATCAGGTCAATCAGCGTGGTTTTGCCGCTGCCGGTAGTCCCGACCACCGCTGTTACCGTGTCGGGGTGGGCTTCTAACGAAATGTTGTACAACACTTCGACTTCGGGTTCGTCCTCGCTGGCGTTGTAGACAAACGATACATCATTAAACTTGATATTCCCCTGGAACGGGCCGGGATTAACCGCCCCCATCCGAGTTTTGATCTCCGGCGTGGTGTCCATAATAGAGAATATGCGTTTGCCGTTTGCCAGGGCGCGTGTCGTCACGTCGATCATAAACGCCAGGCGGTGGGTCGGCAGCCCTAACAAGCCCACATAGGCGTTAAAGGCGACCAGTGTGCCTAACGAGAGATTGCCATCCAGCACCCGATTTCCGCCGAAGAACAACAGTAGAAAACTGAGCACGCCCACGATAAACCACACCGTCGGCATCGCCAGGGTGAACAGCCACGCCAGTTTCATCCACGATTCGAGAACTTTCGTGTTGTCGTCTTCAAATTTCTGCCGGGCATATTCCTCGCGGCTGAAGGTTTTGACCACCACGATCTGCGATAAATTTTCCTGGATACGGGCGTACATCTCGCCGCGTGTTGCGCGGATTTTGCCGAACAGCGGCTCGATCCGCACCCCAAACGCAAAAGCAACGGCAAACAGGAAAGGCAGCGGAACCAGGAAGATCAGCGTCAGTGAGGCGTTGATGCTGAACATGATCCCATAAATGCCGATCAGCAGCACGAACAGGTTAATCGCGTCGCCGATTACCACCCCCGCGAAAAAACGAATTTCGTCCACATCGCCGATGGTGCGGCTCATCAACACCCCGACGCGAGCATGATCATAAAAGGAAAACGGCAGCCGTTGCAGGTGGCTGAACAGGTCCATGCGAATGTCATAGGCAATTTTTCGGCCTAACCACTGGGTCCCATAACGCTGCCCATAATTGATCAGCCCGCGCAGCAGGGCCAGGACGGTGATCAGAATGGCAGTGGCAGTGAGCGTCTGTTTTGCGTCCCAATCGTCAGGAAACAGTGGGAAATGACTGGCGTCGCTGCTGTTGTCTTTCAATGCAGCGTCTATCGCGTCGCCGATCAGCCAGGGTCCTGCCAGAGTCAGCAGGGTAGCCACGATCAAACAGGCATAGACCACGATGGCGGTTCGCCAATAGGGCCGCATATAGCGGAGTATTCGCAGCAGAATTTTCATCGAACTTGCTCCAATGATGCTATTGCGCAGGCCAGTACGAAGAAAGAAGAATCCCCGATAGGTAAACGAAGTTTAAATTATAGTTCCACTTTCTTAGAATTCCAGTACTTTTGTTGCCCAATTGGTCAATTCATCAACTTTGTCAGGTGAGCGGTGGCGAGAAGTATCGTTTGGCGCGGCGGGATGTGTAAAATGCTATTTTAGGCCCGGCCCGGTTCTGCATATACTCAAGAACAAATCGTAAAAAATTATTTTGGAAAGGTTCGGGTATGCCACAATTTGTACCGTTGGGCAACGAGGCATTAGCGCAGGGTGTATTAGATGCCGGGTTATCCGGGGTCTATGCCTATCCCGGCACGCCGTCCACCGAGATCACCGAATACCTCCAACGCGCTCCCGAATCGGCGGCGCGCGGTGTGCATACGGCCTGGTCTGCGAACGAAAAGACCGCGATGGAGACGGCGCTCGGCATGTCCTACGCCGGAAAACGCGCCCTGGTGTGCATGAAACATGTCGGCCTGAACGTCGCTGCCGATCCGTTTATGAATTCCGCCGTCACCGGGGTAAATGGTGGTTTGCTCTACGCTATTGCCGATGATCCCTCGATGCACTCGTCACAAAACGAACAGGACTCGCGTTATTACGGGCGGTTTGCGCTGATCCCGATGATCGAGCCGGCCAACCAGCAAGAATGTTATGATGCGGCATTTTATGGTTTTGAACTCTCCGAAAAATACCGTATTCCCGTGTTGATTCGCATGACGACGCGCCTATCTCATTCGCGGGCCAGGGTGATTCGCCGCGAAGTTCAGCCCGAAAATAGACTCAATCTCCCCACCAACCCGCGCCAATTTTTGCTACTGCCCGCGATTGCCAGGGCGAAATATGCTCACCTGCTCGAACAGCAGTCCCAGTTCGAGGCCGAATCCGAAAGCTCACCGTTTAATCGTTATGAAGATGGCCCTGACAAGCGCCTGGGTATTCTGGCTTGCGGGCTGGCTTATAACTACCTGTTGGAAAATTTCCCGGACGGTTGCCCGCACCCGATCCTCAAGATCAGCCAGTACCCGCTCCCGGCGAAGCTGGTAGCGCGGCTGATCAGCGAATGCGAGTCGGTCCTGGTGTTGGAAGATGGAATGCCGTTGGTGGAAGAAATGCTGCGCGGTTTTCCCGTCAGTGCGCCAAATGTGCGGGGCCGTTTGGACGGCAGCCTGCCGCGCGCTGGGGAGTTGAATCCGAACCTCGTCGGCAAAGCGTTAGGGCTTCCGATCCCGGAATCAGCCTTCACCACGCCGGACGTCGTTGTCAATCGCCCGCCGCAGTTGTGCCAGGGCTGCCCGCACGGTGATACCTTCGACGCGATCAATGCGGCGCTGGACGAATATTCTAAGGGCCGTGTTTTTTCGGACATCGGGTGTTATACCCTCGGCGCGCTGCCGCCCTACGAAGCGATTTATTCCTGCGTGGACATGGGCGCTTCGATCACGATGGCGAAGGGTGCCGCCGACGCGGGCTTAGTCCCGGCAGTCGCCGTGATTGGTGACTCGACGTTCAGCCATTCGGGTATGACCGGGCTGTTGGATGTCGTGAACGAAAAATCCCGTGTCAAGATCGTGATCGTGGATAACCTCACCACTGCTATGACCGGGGGACAGGATACGCCCGGCACGGGTCATCTGGAACAAATCGCCGTTGGTCTGGGCGTCCT
>JACRBK010000236.1 GCA_016234525.1 Chloroflexota bacterium | reverse complement strand
TTGAATCCCGCGCAGCCCGGCTTGCAACATGACCGCCAGCGCCAGATAGGGGTTGCTGCCCGGATCCGGACAGCGCATTTCGAGCCGGATGTTTGGCTGTTCTTGCCCGGCCAGACGCGGCACACGCAGCAGCGCGCCCTGGTTCAACTGTGCCCAGGTTGCATAGACCGGCGCTTCGAGGCCCGCCATCAGCCGTTTATAACTGTTGACGGTAGGAGCCAGCACCGCGCAAATTTCGCGGGCATACATCAACTGCCCGGCCAAAAACGCCTGTGCCTCCCGCGATAAACCGTAATCGTTGGTCGGGTCGCTAAACCGGTTGTTTCCAGAGTTCAGATCATGCAGCCATTGGTGCATGTGCATCCCGCTGCCCGGCGCATGGGAGATCGGCTTTGCCATAAAGGTAGCAAACCGGCCCTCCTGGCGCGCAATCGCCCGCACCACCATACGCGCCGTGACAATCGCATCCGCAGCGCGCAGCGCATCCACCGGGGCCAGATCGATCTCATGTTGGCCCTTGCCCGCCTCGTGGTGGACCGCTTCGACGGCGATCCCCATGCTGCGCAGCGCGTCGCGTACCCGTTGTAAGATCAGGCGTGCGACCGGGTCCGATGCGTCAAAATAACCGGCCTGATCGCTAAAACGGATCAGTTCGCTGCCTACTGGTTCGAGAAATAAGTAAAATTCGAGTTCGGTTGAGACCGCAAACTGTGTCCCGATGGCGGCGGCGGATTGCAGCGCGCGCCGCAGCACGCCGCGCGGGTCTCCGGCGAACGGCTCGCCGTTGGGTGTATAAACATCACAAAAAAGCTGTGCCGTGCGCCCGCCCAAGGGAGGGGCTGTTTCCCAAGACAAAACCGCAAAAGTGGCTGGATCGGGCTTGAGATACATATCGGCTTCGGCCACGCGCGCCGATCCTTCGACGGCGGAACCATCGAACCACACGCCGTCTGTTAAGGCCGCCGTTAACCGTTCGGCGTCAATCGTCACGGTTTTGACGATGCCAACGACGTCGGTAAACAGAAGATCGACAGAACGAACATCCTGGTCGTGGGCGAGTTTGAGTATGTCGTTAGTTTGAAGGGTAGAAATGTGCAACATGCCCCTGCCTGGTCCACTCTTGGTCTGCTGATTAAACAATTTCATAGATTATAACAGGTGATTGCCGGACGTATTTGGGCGATTTGCCCAGAACGCCGCGCACATTGTACTCGATCAATTGCATTTGGGTTAGGGGCAGATCGATAGTAGGTTAGAAATCATAATAATTTCTGAAAAAAGTATGAAAAGCATCAATACTCTCTCAACTTTTTACTTGACTTTGCTCTCAGGATATGCCATAGTTTGTATCAGTAATTTGAATAAGCGGAGAATCCCGATGGCGGTTCTTTTAGGTGTGATCCCGGACCAAGGGGTATGTGGTATGAAGGAGATTTGGGATGAGAAGCGTACTTGAATTTTTTACGTCTTCTGTTCGTCGCCAGCTTCTCTCCAGCTTTGGGGTCATTCTGGTGTTATTTATCGTTTTTGCGGTGTTCGGTTACCTCCAGTTGCAACGGA
Organism: Chloroflexota bacterium; assembly: GCA_016234525.1. Classification (GTDB taxonomy): domain Bacteria; phylum Chloroflexota; class Anaerolineae; order Aggregatilineales; family Aggregatilineaceae; genus JACRBK01. The sequence goes on along the minus strand of JACRBK010000236.1, from coordinate 6,743 downwards.
TACAAAATTACAGTGACGATATTTCCCCTGCATCAAACCAGATCGCGCATGAACATGATTTCGCCCTGAATCTGTCGCGGTTGGAAATATTGATCGAACGTTACCTGACGACGTCAGGCAGCGAGCAGGCGCGCAACAATATTATCATCGCGTTAGGGGAGATGAATACCTCACTCCAACAACTCCGCGAGATTGATGGGGGCGCCGATCCGGTATTAGTCGGCCAATTGGAGCAGCGCTTTAACCAGTTGGAAAGAGAAATCAACCAACTGCTAGAGTTTAACCTGCAAATCCTGACTCCCGGTGAACTGAGCGAGTTTTCGGTAGGAATTTATGCCCAGGTCGCCGCGACCCGCGACATCTACGAGCAAACGCTTGACCAAACGCTGCAATCGCTTGACGATGTCGACGACAATCAACAAAATTTCATTACGACTCTGGTGATGCTGTTTATTGGGCTGGGCATCGTGAGTTTTGCCCTCATTCTAGTCTTCCCGATGCTGATCGCGCGCCGGATCACAACCCCGCTTTCGATAATAACAGATACCGCTGAACGTTTGTCGGCGGGCGATTTGAGCGCGAAGGTGCCAGAATTCCGCCGGAAAGACGAAGTGAGCCGTCTGGCATTGGCGATTAACCAGATGTCCTCTCGGTTGAATGAAATGATTGTCTCGCTCGAAGCCCGTGTGGCGGCCCGCACCCGTGATATGGAAGTCGCGGCGCAGGTGTCAGAGCAGATTTCATCGATTTTGGATGTGGACCAACTGCTGCTGCAAGTGACCGAACTGGTAAAGGCGAACTTCAACCTGTACCACGCGCATATTTATCTGAAAGACGAAACCGGCGACCAATTAGAATTAGCCGCCGGGGCAGGTGAAGCCGGGCGACTCATGAAAACGCGCGGCCACCGTATTTCGGCCTCTACCGAACGCAGCCTTGTGGCTCGCGCCGCGCGGGATAACAACCCGGTGATCGTCGATAACGTCGCTAAGGAAACCGGCTTTTTGCCGAACCCCATGCTTCCGCTGACCCTCTCTGAGGCGGCCTTCCCATTGGCTGTCGGTGAGCGTGTGTTGGGCGTGCTAGACGTGCAGTCCGAGATTGAAGCGCGGTTTGACCGCGACTTGCTCTCGGTGTTGTCTACATTATCCGGGCAGATCGCCGTTACCCTGGACAACGCTCGTTTGTTTAGCTCGGTAGAACGCGCCAGCCGTCGTGAGCGCACCCTCGGCGTGATCGTTGAGGCGATGCAGCAGGCCACGAATATGGATGAATTGTTACAAGTCGCCGCGCGAGAATTGGGCCGGGCGCTGCGCGTTCCGCATACAGCGATTATGCTGCAACTGCCGCATGAACAACCCGTGCCCACCACCGCATTTGAACCACCAACAGTCGATCTTCAGGCTGTAGCCGACCGGGGATAAGGGATAAGGTAGACTATGTTTAGAAGCCTTCGCGCACGTTTGACCCTGTTGACCCTGGTGATTGGTATCGTGCCACTCATCGCGGTTGGCGCGGTGCTGACTTTACGCAGTTTTGATCAGGAACAGACCAAAGCCCTGGATGCGCGGCACGAGATTACACTCCGTGTGGCGCAGCAAGTTACCGCTTTTATCAACGAGCGTGAGATCGAACTACGCGAGTTAATCGAGGTGCGCGGCCTGTCGGAAATCTCGCTCAACGAACAGCAGACCCTGCTTTCGTCTCTGCTGAACTACCAGCCGGTGTTTAATGAACTGACTCTACTGGATCGGCTGGGTGAGGAACAGATTCGTCTGTCGCGGCAGGTGGTATTCAGCGAAGAAGACCTGCGCAGCCGCTCAGAATCAGACGAATTTGTGTTTGCCTCCGTAGACCGGCAAACCTATTACAGCCCGGTGACATTAGACGAGAGCACCGGCGAACCGTTTATGACCCTGTCGCTGCCGGTTATTGACCGCCGCACGAACGATGTGGTAGGCGTCTTGGTCGGACAAATTCGTTTTCGCTCGGTGCAGGAACTGATCGCCGAAGTTGAAGTTGAAGGTAACGAAGACGTCTATCTGGTCGATTCAGCAGGCAAACTGGTGGCGCACCGCAACCCCTCCTTGGTGTTGGGCGGGCGGCAGTTCGATGTCCCCGATGAAGACGGCGCATATAACGGCCTACATGGGGATCGGGCGCTGCTCGCTTCAACAGAGGTGGTGTTGGGGAGACAGCGTTTTAGACTGGTGTCGGAACTGCCTGAGTCTGAAGGGCTGCGAGGCGCTTTTCAAACGCTCTATCTGGTGCTGGGGGCGCTGGCAGGTGCCGTAATCTTGACCGGCTTGATCGGGTTCCTGGCTTCGCGCCAGTTTGCCCGCCCGGTGAATGCGTTGGTCGCGGCGGCGCGCGGATTGGGCGGCGGCGATCTCTCCCGGCGCGCGGAGATGACCGGTCTGAACGAGACGGACACATTGGGTCAGGCGTTGAATACGATGGCGGCTCAGGTCCAAGACCTGGTCGGCTCGTTGGAAGCGCGTGTGGCTGACCGCACCCGTGACTTGTTCCTGACGCTGGAAGTAGGGCAAACGATCAGCCGTTCGTCCCAACAAAAAGACACTTTGCAGCATACGGTAGACTTCATTCAAGACCGTTTTAATCTTTATTATGTGCAGGTTTACCTGATCGATGACGCCCAGCGGTTCGCTATTTTGACTGCCGGAACCGGCGACGTGGGACACGAGTTGTTAACCCGCCAACACCGTCTGGACCTGCGCGAGACTTCGATTGTGGCCCGAACCTACCAGTCGCGCCGCCCGGTGTTGGTGACCGATACCGCTGCCAGCGACATTCACCGGCCTAACCCGCTGCTGCCCGATACCCGCTCCGAAGTTGCTATCCCGCTCATCAGCGGTGATGAAGTGATTGGCGTGTTGGACATGCAGGCGCGCAAGGCCGAAACCTTCCGCGAAGATAACTTGCCTGTGTTCCAGGCCATGTCTAGCCAGTTGTCGTCCGGTTTGCGCGCTGCCCAGTTTTTTATCGAAATGCAAGAAGCAGTCGAACGCGCCGCATCGATCAACCGCCGCCTGACCGGGGAAGCCTGGGAGGGTTATTTGGGGCGCGCCGGACAAGGTGGACGTGTCGGTTATCGGTACGACCTGCAAATGGTTCAGCCTATGGCAGCTGATTCTGAAACGGGCAATGGACACGCGGCGCGCATCGAGCGCCCGATAACCTTGCGCGAACAGCCTATCGGCCAGATTGTCCTCGGCGAAAATAGTGATCGCGACTGGTCTCAAGAAGAGATCGAACTGGTCGATCAGGTCGCCTCACGCGTGGCGCTGACGCTCGAACAATATCGCGCTTTTGACGAAACGGCTGTGGCCCTGGCCCAGGCTGAAGTTCTCTATCGTGCCAGCCAGCGAATCGCCGCCGCCGATAACACACAAGACTTGCTCTCGGCCCTAGTAGAATCGGTGAAAATCCCGGCCTTTAACCGGGCGATCTTGTTCACGTTTGAGCGCGATTCTGATCATACAGTGACCGCCTGGAATGTGATGGCGAACTGGCACGACGGGCGCGGATTACCGCCAACAGCAGTTAGCACGCGGATGCCCCGACAAGGTAATGAGATGGACCTGATGGCGACATCCAACACGGCGCTGTTCTTTTATGATGCGCAGGATAAGCGGTTTACGCGCTTCGACGAATACGCGCGTACTCGTTTTGTCGAGCGCAATATTCATGCGCTGGGGATGCTGCCGCTGTGGGTGGGCGCTCGCCAATTGGGCATCATCGTTTTGGAAGGTGAAGAATCGCACCAGTTCGCCGCTGACGAGACCCGCGCCCTGGAAACACTGGCCGGGCAGGTGGCGGTGGCGGTAGACGGCCTGCAACTGCTTCAGCAGACTCAACAGCGCGCCGCCGAAATGCAGACAGTGGCTGTCGTGGGGGCGCAAGCGTCCTCCTCGCTCGATCTGTACAAGCTGCTGCGTGATGTTTCGACCCTGACCAAAGAACGTTTTGAGTTGTATCACGCGCATGTGTACCTGTTAAACGAGCTAGGCGATCATCTGGTCCTGGCGGCAGGGGCAGGCCGGGCTGGTGAAATCCTGGTTGCTGCTGGACACCGTATCGCTATAACGAATGCGCGCAGCCTGGTAGCCCGCGCTGCCCGTTCGCGTGAGGTGGTTATCACAAACGATGTCACGACCACTCCCGACTTTTTGCCCAACCCGATGCTGCCGCAAACACGCGCCGAAATGGCGATGCCGTTGATCGCGGGTGATGAGGTCGTCGGGGTCCTGGATGTGCAGTCTGAAAAGCCAGGCCGGTTTACCGAGGCCGATGCGAACGTACAAATGACGTTGGCCGCTCAGGTGGCATCAGCCGTACAAAACGCCCGCCTGTACGAGACGATCCAACGCCGCGCCGCTGAAATGCAGACGGTGGCCGAACTCGGTTCTGAAGCGACCTCCGCGCTGGACCTGGATACGCTGCTGCGCCGTGCGGTCAACCTGACCAAAGAACGTTTTGAACTCTATCATGCGCATATCTATTTGTTGGATGAGCAGGGCGCGCAGTTGGTGTTGGCGGCGGGCGCTGGCGAAGCGGGCGAGCAGATGGTCGCGGCGCAGCACCGTATCCCGGCCAATCACCCGCGCAGTTTGGTAGCACGTGCTTCTCGCACCCACCAGGCGGTAATCGTCAACGATGTGACCGCCGTTCCTGACTTTTTGCCTAATCCACTGCTGCCCAATACCCATTCCGAACTGGCCCTGCCGCTGGTCATCGGCGATCAGATCTTCGGCGTTTTGGACGTGCAGTCCGCCGTCACGGATCGATTTACTGAACAGGATGTGGCGGTATACACGACCCTGGCTTCACAGATCACCGCTGCGGTACAAAATGTGCGCCTGTTTGAGACAGTCAACGACCGCGAACAACAGTTCCGCGCGTTGTTCGAGCAGAGCAACGATGCTATCTTCTTGATGCGTGCCACCGACGGCGTATTGGTGGACTGGAACAAAAGGACGCTAGAATACTTCGGCGCAGAGCCAGAGGATTTGGTGGGCAAAACGCCCGGTGACTTTTCGCCGATGATTCAACCGGATGGCAGTGACTCTAACGAAAAGGCGCGCGAGATGATCGCCGCCGCCGCCGCCGGACATCCACAGTTTTTTACCTGGATGCACCGACGCGTAGATGGCAGCGAATTTTATGCTGACATCAGTCTGAACTCCGTTGAAGTGCGCGGCGAAATTCTCACCCAGGCGACCATCCGCGATATTACTGAGCGCTTGAAAGCGCAAGAGACGATCCAACGCCGCGCGCTGGAAATGCAGACCGTGTCGGAAGTAGGCGCAGCGGCGACAGCCTCACTCGATGTGAACCGACTGCTGCGCGATGTGGCGAACCTGACCAAAGAACGGTTCAACCTCTACCACGCGCATGTGTACCTGTTGGATGACACCGGTGAAAATCTGCTGTTGGCAGCGGGTGCCGGTCAGGTCGGGCAGCGCATGGCTTCGGCAGGCCATCGTATTTCAACCAATAACGAGCGCAGCCTGGTAGCGCGCGCTGCCCGCGGCGGACAGCCTGTGCTGGTCAATGATGTGACTAAGGCTCCCGACTTTTTGCCGAACCCCATGCTGCCCATGACGCGCTCCGAAATGGCCGTTCCGCTGATTGTGGGTGATCGAGTGAGCGGCGTGCTGGATGTGCAGTCCGATGTGGCGGGCCGGTTCACCGAAGAAGACACCGTGGTGTATACGACACTCGCCGGGCAGGTATCGGCAGCGCTGCGAAATGTGAGCCTGTTCGAAACGGTGGAAGAGCGTGAACAGCTCTTGCGCACCATCATTAACACCACGCCTGACTGGATTTATGTGAAAGATCGGGACTATCGCTACCTGATCGCGAATCAAGCGATTGCCGAAAACTATGGTGGGCGTACTCCTGAAGAGATGATCGGCAAGAATGACTATGATCTCGGTGTCGCTGTCGAGCTGATTGAGGGTAATCCTGAAAAGGGTATTCGCGGCTTCCGTCTCGATGACCAGGATGTTTTGGAACGCGGCTTAGACGTTCATAACCCCTACAACGTGGTAGATTATGTCGATGGTACGCGCCACATATTGAATACGAGCAAACTACCGCTGCGTGATCAAGATGGAAATATCATTGGTGTGTTGGGTGTCTCGCGTGATGTGACCGAGGCTCTGAAAGCGCAAGAGACGATCCAACGCCGCGCGCTGGAAATGCAGACCGTGTCGGAAGTAGGCGCGGCAGCATCAGCGTCGCTGGATGCGGACCAACTGCTGAGCGATGTGGCGAACCTGACCAAAGAACGGTTCGAGCTTTACCATACGCATGTGTACCTGCTGGATGACACTGGTGAAAACCTGCTGTTAGCGGCAGGGGCCGGTCAGATCGGCCAACAGATGGTCGCTGCCGGACACCGTATCTCACCCGACAACGAGCGCAGTCTGGTAGCCCGCGCTGCCCGCAGCGGCCAGCCCGTGCTGGTCAATGATGTGACTAGGGCCCCCGACTTTTTGCCGAACCCCATGCTGCCCAAAACGCGCTCCGAAATGGCTGTTCCGCTGATCGTGAGTGATCAGGTGATCGGCGTGCTGGACGTGCAGTCCGATGTGTCGGGACGGTTTACCGAAGAAGACGCGGTCGTGTATACGACACTCGCCGGGCAGGTATCGGCGGCGCTGCAAAACGTGCGCCTGTTATCGACCAGCCAGCGCCGCGCGGTCGAAATGCAGACC
>JACRBK010000037.1 GCA_016234525.1 Chloroflexota bacterium | reverse complement strand
CGCTCGATGGCCTTTCACTACAGCCTAGCATAGGTCGCGTCTGAAGTTAATGAAATTTGTGCAGTCTTTTGGATCAATTTGCGCTGATTTTGCTTAGTGACCGTATGAACGCATTGTGAGAGGCGTTATATCTGGAAAGAATCACAACAAACTCCGTCCAGATAGAGGGAAAACAAACAAGAAGATACTGTTAGAGAGAAACCAGGACAGCAGCAGCCAACACAGACGTGATGCTGACTATGATCCCCAGGCTGACCTGTGTCAGAGTATGGTGACCGGTGACGACCCGCGCCCAGGCAGTGGCCAGCACTGCCCCTACTCCAGCCAGTGCCAGCGGCATCGAGTCAATCTCACCCAACACGACGAAGGCGGAGACGATGCCGGAGATCACGGCGGCATGAGCGGAAATCTTGGTCACCCGCATTGTACCCCAGGGAGTGCGCAAAACGGGTCACCGATTCCAGGCTGCTGGGTGGACCGGTCAGGGCTGCCAGCCGCTCGACCTGCATGAGTTCGACCTGCACACAGTGCACGAACCACTCGGCGGCGTGTTCGTCCTCATCCTGCGTGATCTGGCTGGTATGCAGCCTGCCATACGGTGGCGGTCCGTCCTGCTCTAGATCGACCAGCAGTTTCTTGAGATCGTTCAGGGCGTTATAGATGTCACCCAGCGTATCGAAGCGGATCAGGCAGGCGGCCAGCAGCGCGGCGGCGCTGTCGGACCAGAATTTGTTATCGCCTTGGGCATTCGGCACAAGCACATCGGCAATCGCCCGCGCGTCCGATACATTGGCGATTCCTTCGGCCAGGTTGTAACGCGGCCCGGCGCTGCTGGTCGGATCGTGGAGGGCGACCAGGTGACCCGTCACCCGCGCGAAACGTAAGACATACTCTTTGAGTTCGCCCTGCGGATCGGCTATCACCAGACTGTGCCCGGCCAGCATCCGGTCGCCAATGACCGGCAGAATGACCCCCTGTGTCTTACCGGAACCGGCTCCTCCCAACGTCAAGATACCGCGTGCCGCATCCTCCCCGCTCAGATGAAAAGTACCCGCGCCGTAGTCCAGACGCAGTTTGCGCTCACCCCAGAACGCGCCGAGGAAGGTTACTCCGTCAGAATCCGGTCGGCGATAGCGGCGGTACTCGCGCATGGTGCAGAAATGCGACGATCCCAACGAGCCGCGCCGGACGATGGGACTGCGCAGCCGGTCTACTCGCTCGCGCAGCCAGCCGCCCTGCCGCAATCCTTCTTGTAGGGCGAGGCTGCTGATCCCCAGCGCCAGCAGCCAGAGCACCCCGGCCATGAACAACCGCAGCTGGTTGAGCGTAGGTGGTCCACCGGCCATAAACCGAATAAATTCGCTGTCTGTCTGTACGTCAGTGGCGTGCCGCAGGGAAAAATCGCTCATCAGTGTCAGGTAGACCGATGTGATGCCCAGCAAAATGACGAGGTGTGCCAGCAGCCGCAAGACAATATCGCGCCGGGTGGTTTGTTTATCCTGTCCCGTGCGGCGGATACCGGCTCCCATCAAAGCAGCAGCGAGGATGGGCAGCAACGCCGTAAGACAGATCAGGGGCAGCAAGCAGCCGCCTAATATCTCGCGCCCAGTGGTGAACAGCCAGAAAAACATGGACTATCCTAAGCCTCTGTCGATCAGGTGACTCAATCGGCATGTTCCGTCGGGCAAAATGCTCAAAAACCGTTTCGTGTCCCGATGATAACTTATCGGATTCAGTGTCGGGTCGTGGAGCAATCTTTCGCCGGTAGCTGCATCCCAGACAGACATACCCTGCTCTGATCCAGAAAATAGGTATCGATCAAAAACCAACAACCCTTGTTCTGGACCATAAAACCAACGTTCCCGGTTTCCATGCACCACATCAAATATCCGCACAGCGGGGATCATGTCTTCTTCATCATCACCAATCCCCCACACTGCCAGTCGGTGATCTCCTACCCAACACAATGGCCCATTCCAAAAACAGGCAGCATCGGCGAATCTTTTGAGAGAAGGTCCGTCCTCGGATTCCCAGACATTGCCGTTCAACCATTGAGGCAGATTCCAGCACCTGACATGTCCTATGGGATGCCACACCCAGCCATATTCAGCCGCCCACTCATTGTTGGGGGACACAATCAACTGTCCATGAAAATAATCCAGATAATGTGCTGGGCGTGGTTCTCCTTGTCGGTATGAAGTCGGAGACCTTTCGGTAAGCAGTCTTCCTGTCTTGGGATCAGAGATGTCTAGCCTATTCCCATTCGTGCCGTGTATGACATAAAGCTCATTATTCAGGACCACAAAGGCTACCGGGAAAGGCGTTTGCTCCGGGTAATAATTCCCTCGATCAAGTTTCATGGTCGGCTGTCCGTCGGCAGTTTGGATTATAATGCCCGTCGATCCGAGCTTGTTGGCGATGGCTATATATGCTGCATCCGGTGACAATGCCAGTAAAACCTTGTCGGTTAAAGGTAATTCAGTGGGCTGCACACGGAACAGGATTGAGATATACCGCTCAGTCAAGTCAATCCGAACAACCTGCCCACCCACTGTTACTGCCAACCATAAAGCGCTGCTTGATCCTGGGATAGGTTGTACAGCACAAGAATCAGTTAATATTCCCGGCTTCAACTGAATCTCTTGGTGCACAAAAATCAAATCATTCTGTCGTTCGCGAATTCCTGGTCGTCTTTCAATATCTTCTAAACCACGAAATTCAAGAGCGTCCAGACATTGAGCGCAGATCGTGCGGAGTTGGGTTTGAATTTCAGCGGGTTTTCGCGCACATGCAGAGCAAATCCTATGCTCAAGTTCATCCTCGGTAAAGATGAAAGCAAAATCAACATTGGTATTGTTTTCCCAAATGTGGCGGCATACCCTTATAGACTGTAAATCCGGCTGATGGCCGCAATCCAGTGGCATAAGATTCTCCTCTTGACCGGCATAACTGTCACAACTTGCGCTGTGGTATCACCTGATACGCAAGATACATGAGGCTCGTTATCAGCACAACCGACAGATACAGCGCCTCACCGATACTCGCGCCTAACCAACTCAAGACAGTTGCAGCGGAGAGGATGACCGCAGTTACCGCAAGACTACCTAAGATTGATGGATTTATCGCTCGACGCATCCGCGCTCCCTCTCTACCTGGGAAACCAAGCGTCTAAATCATTAATGTCTAACGGGATATCCGGCGGTTTGACTTCCGGCTCTTGTCGCAGCCGCCGCCATTCTGGTCCAACCGCCCGGTCTAACGCTGCCTCGCATTCCTGGATGGCAATCTGATTGAACAACTGCTCGTGTTTTTTGCCCTTGCGGTTATAGACCGGCTCCCACCCTTCGACCGTCGGTGCTAATCCCGGCAGGATAACATGGGTATGAAGCTGCGTCTCGCCGCCTTTGGTCAGTCTGTCGTGCTGCACAAAAGAATAGGGCGGCGTCTGAAAGCCGCGCTCCGCGTAATATTCCTCGACGATACGCTCGGTCAGGTCCATGAGCCAGGGGCGACGCTGGTCTTCGGGTACGAGCGCCACCAGGTCGGGTGCGGGAGAGATGACCCACATCCAGGCGAGCACATGCGGGTTTTGCAGCCGGTCACAGGCTTCGAAGATTCCGCGATAATGTGCGCCCAATCCCCGATCCTGCCAGCGATCCCGGCGCTCTTTTTTAGCGGGTTTGTCGCGGTCTTCGCAAAATTCAAGGTATTTGAGTGTAGAGCGTAATCCCTTGTGACCCGTGCCGCGCTTGGTGCACCGAGGCGATTTGTAGGCAAACGCCGGGATGATGATCGGTTTAGCCAACAATTACTCCTGTGTACCGCGCGCGGCCTGGATGAGATCGTGGATTGCATCATGTTCGCGCTGCGCCACCTGAATCGCGGTGGTGATCAGGTCCACTGCCGTGACCGGCTTTTCGGTGAACACCGGCAGGATGATCTCCAGCCCATACGCCAGCAGGACCAGCAGCATATCCAGGTGAAAGGTGAGATCTGCTTGCAAATCATCGATCCGGCCCTGGAAGGTTTTGGTGAAGTGCGCCCGGCTGCTGATGAAGTCGCCCTGCCGGTCCAGGAATTCGTGGATGGCCTGGCGAATCAGGTCCGCTTCGGTGATTTCGCGTTCCTGTTTGTCGAGAAGCTGCTGAAGGCGCTGGCGCATCTGCGGTGTCATGGCGACGCTGCGCCGCACGGTTTTGGTAGCTGGCATAGGTGGTAACCCTCGCACTTAATGATCACCCTCATTGTCTCAAAGCAGGGTGCTACGATGTGCGTAGAATTGCCATTGGGGGAGAAGAAATCTACAGAATGGCGAAGAATTCTTTACCAATAAAGAGTGCATCGCCTTGATTAGAGTCGCGCGGCATTTGTTTAAGTATGCTTTACGGCGCTTTACTGCGGCGCTTGACCTGTCAGGTTAGTCTTATTAGAGCCATCTGCATCCATGATCCAAATGTCAGATGGGCCATTCACACCACCAAAGGAACAACTCTCATAGCACATCTCGAAAGCAATTCGCTTGCCATCCGGTGACCAGGCAGGAAACCACTCCTTTGTATTGTTGTCTGAGGTGAGACCCATCTGATTAGCGCCATCTTGGTCCATGACCCAAACATCAAAGCTGCCCTCGTGTTCAGAGTGAAACGCAATTTTGGAACCATCAGGAGACCATACTGGATAGGTGCTGGTCCCTTCTAGATTTGAAGTGAGGTTTGTTAGCCCATTTCCCTCTGTAGACGCCACAAAGATATCAAGATTGGCCCCCATGTATGAAACAGCGAAGGCAATTTCGCTTCCCGTGGGAGACCAGTCCACATAAGGGATAAATTTTAGCGTATATTCCGAGCCAACTTGTTCTTGCAGCGAGATCGTTATGTCCCGCGAATTCAAGCTTTCAACGTCGATCATCCAGATCGCAGGCCGAAACCCCTCCGATCCTACCAGCGATGAAACAGCGATTCGCTGGCTATCCGGTGACCAAGTAAACTCCATATCGACCTGCGCCAGGTTCCCCGTAAGAACGGTGACATCAAAACTGCTGAGACTAACCATTTTGATGTCTCCCTTCGACGGGCTGTCGTCAAAAAAAGCCAGAGAATTCCCATCCGGTGACCATAAAGGGGTGCAGTTGATGTAACCATCGCTCAGACCTAGTTGCGCACTCAGGTTGATGGGTTCGGTCCCATCGCTGTTTACGAGCCAAATATCGGAACTAAAAGAACCTGCCCATTGAGAAGTGAACGCGATCTGGCGACCGTCGGGTGACCAGGAAAACGATTGATTCGCGTTCTCATCCCACTGTGTTAAATTGAAGGGATTAGAGCCGTCGGCATCCATAATCCATATATCGGGATTTCCTGAACGAGTAGACTCAAATGCGATGTATTGTCCTGAAGGTGACCAGTGCGGTGTCCGGTTACTGATGGTGCTGCCCTGGGTTTGCCGAATATCAAACTGTGTATTCCCAGAACGAGCGCTCGACACAGAAGTTTGAAATTGCATCAAAAGACAAACCGACAGCAGGAAAACGCTTACACACAAGTTGCGCCTAATGGGTAGAAATCTGGGCATAATCCTTTTTGTTCCTCCACCAATTACCAGCACATACTCTTGGTATATGTCAACACCAAACGCCGCATACACGGCATGGCTGCAAGCATAATATGCAAACCTGGATTGTGCGAACAAAATAATGCGGCGCAGGTTTTCACTCTAGTGTCAAGAACCTGCAATATGCCTGAAGGCCAGCCATTACAAGCGCGTAAATCATTTGAAGGCTCATGTTCATAAGTTCGTCAATTTACTACCAGGGCGGGACACTGATACTGAAGGACTCAGACTCCACAATCAACACCTTCCGCGCCGTTTCAGTGGATCAAGAAACACTGGCGCTGTGCGGGGTATCATTACGGGATATTGGGCGACTGGTTTCGCACACACAACATCCACAATACTGTCCCGCGCTGATATGGTGTCGCTCGATCTGATCCAGGCATGATACCTACCAACCAGGTACTCAGCGCTAATCGACGATGAAGAGTGTGGCTCCAATCTCAGTGGATGAGCGATGGGGTTCAGCGTGATCGGCCACCTGGTAACTTATCCCCGGCGTCAATACGAACTTACGACCATCGGCCAGTTCGGTTTCAAGCCGACCTTTTAGACATAACAGGATATGGCCTTTCTCACACCAATGATCCGCCTGATAACCCGGTGTGTACTCGACCATTCGTACCCGGATATCCCCAAACTGCCGGGTGCGCCAGAGCGCTTTTCCCGTTATGCCAGGATGTTCGGTCGGTTCAAGCGTATTCCAATCGGTGATACCAAAAGGGATGTCATCCATCTTCATACAGTATTCCTTCACACTTCAGCGAATAGCGCGCACGAGGTGAATGATATGCCGGGTATCCTCAAAGGGCAATCTGTTTCTTATGAAGAACAAGCCGGTCCATTTGACCGGCAAATGGGCGCACAGCGACCGAAACACCCCGCTCGACAGGTATTTCCTGTCATCACAGAGCGGGGTGTTGCCTGTGAGCATGGGACACCGTGCTCACAGATCGCACGGGTTCGCAGAACCGCGTGCGGGTGACGCGGCTTGGCGCGTCACATCAGCCTCTCCGGCGCATGAGGAGCCAGGCTTTACCTGGAGACCCGGCACGCCCCGCCCACTCCCGCACGACAAGCACGCGCGCGATCTGCACCGCAGAAAAACAGCGATGCTGTCTTACGGGCGGGTCCGGGTCTGCGCCGCCCGAGGCGGCGTGGCGCGATGCAAGACGCGCCTGAACTGCGTACAAACTTATGATCGACTAGAACAAGTTATGGCTCCATACTTTCACCAGAGAAAACAAGGATGAACCCTAAATGACCGGCAGTGCTTCCCGACCAACTCCGCATGGATTATAATTTTGATAGACTACATACAGGGGTATTGACATTCATGTCTACGCGCATCCTGATCATGTCCGATGATGTTGAATTTCGTGCTGTGTTGCACTCCGCATTACCAAAAGCAGAATACGAAGTCTTCGAGGTAACATCGAAGGACGAAGCCATCGCCTTCTGTCGCCGAAAAGCTTTGCACTGCCTGGTAGCTGACATTTCCGACCCTAATGACATCAATGAAGAGCGCCAATTTCATGGACCACTAAGTATTGCATTCTATAGCTGCTTGGTAGATGAAACCGACGACTCGATGGGTGTGCTTATGTTGTTTCCTCAAGATTGTTACAATCCTTCAATATGGGATGGCCCAGATCGCTGGCCCCTAGAATACTTGACAAAACCCATAGATCTCGAGTTTTTTGAAGATTCCGTAAAATATGCATCTCGAGTCTGTAAATATGGGCACGGACTACGCCTACATCCTGTTAGTGCTCTGCTACAAGGAAAAACACTTGATAAAAAACTGAAGTTCATGCCAAATCTTTTGGACCGGATTCCGTTGGAACTAAAGCTTCAGCAGGACCTTGGCGATTCAGACCTTGTTCGTTTCGCCGATTTGATCACCGAAGCGCGTCATATAGTCGGAACTTCTGAGGATGTGATAGGTCAGTTGGCAGACGACCTACTCTTATTCGTTACCTCTTCCACCAATGTCGAAACCGTCAAGCAGTGGTTGAATAATCACGCGGCTGAGCGATTGTGTCCTTTTTTGAGCATCAAGGCAACGTGTCTTGAGGATGTGTTCCAGCGCCTGGGTATGCCGGACAAATAGAGGATATATGCCAATCTATTTTTACTCCACGTTGGATGAATACGCCTGTTTCTCTAATTTCTCACCACACGGTTTTGAACTGGATGGGGTTTATTGGCCGACGGTTGAACATTACTTCCAGGCGCAGAAGTTTGCTGGCACGGCGTATGTCGACCAGATTCGTCAGGCGAAATCCCCCAAACAAGCCAAAACGCTAGGACGACGCCGAGACTGGCCGCTGCGGGCTGATTGGGAGAAAGTCAAGCTCGACATCATGAAACAATCTGTGCGACGCAAGTTCGAGACCCATCCGGATATTCGCGCAGTTCTGATGTCTACCGGAGATGAAGATCTGGTTGAGAATGCGCCGAATGATTACTTTTGGGGTGCAGGCCGCTTCGGGACAGGTCAGAATAGGTTGGGTAAGATCCTCGTGCAGGTACGAGAAGAACTACGCAGTGATGGGCTTGAGTAGCCGTATTGGTGTCAATACTAACGCCGCGTCCACCGATTTTCTGTGGGCTATCCCTCTCAGGTCATATCATGCTGGATGAAGTGAAACGTTGGTTTACTGAGATCGCTCAACTTGCCGAACAACTCTTGAATGATCAGAAGGAATTGCTCAATTCAAGACAAACCGACATGCTGTTTTTGATACATAAAATAGCTTCTTACCACCAACCACAACGGTATCCCTTTTTAGAAGAACTGCTCCAAGAAAAAACGCCATTCGAAGCTGTGGCTCAAATGAGTACAGAATGGCGGACACCATTAACTACTATTTGCGGTTATTGTGAGATGTTATTGCTTGGATTTGACGGCCCGTTGAGCATTGAGCAACGTGATATTGTCGAGCAAATCAAGGCACGTGGGGAAGCTCTCTGGAATTGGTGCTCTATCGGCAGTCCTTATTTGCCAGACAATGAGTAGATGCCTGCTGAACTGCCTCAGAAAAAGCCTGGCAACTTACGCGACCCGATGGATCACACCATATCCCAGGCACGACCTAGCGTTATCAATTGCTCTCGATATTCAAGGTGGGCAACCCACATCTCCGGCCATGCATCAAGACCGTGATAGGCGCCCGCAAACGCGCCTGTCAGACTTGCGATGGTGTCTGAATCACCGCTGGTCAATGCGGCGCGCCTGATGGCTGCAACCGGATCGTCAACAAAGAGCAAAAAACAGAGGAGTCCGGTTGCCAGCGCTTCTTCCGCAATCCAACCGTCCCCGGTTAATTCACAGGGATCGGTTTTCGTATCGTGCGTGGTGATCGCCTGCTCAACGCGACGGAGTGCCGAAAGGCATTCGTCCCAGCCGCGGGAGATAAAAGCTTCTGGACTGTTTACAAATGCCCGCTGCCACAACGGTCCCAACCAGGAGGAATGATAAACCGTATGCTGCGATTCCGCATAGGCTCGCAGTTTAGGCAGCAGATCATCCGGGTGAGTGTTCTTCGAACTCAATTCGGCCACTACCCAGGCGGTCAAATCGGCAGCAGCTAAGGCGGTTGGGTGGCCGTGGGTCAAGGCAGCTTGAAATTGGGCGAGAGCAGCCTGTGTTTGCCCATCGAGTTGATGCGCATAGGCAAACAATCCCACTGGCGCTACACGCATATTTGCACCAGCGCCTTTGGAGTTGATGATGGTCGCTTCATGCCAGGGCAATCCAGCTTCAAGCCGCTCACAGGCACTCATGCAAGTCATACCAGGGGCGCGATTATTCTCAGGACTGTTGCGCCAGGTGATAAATGCCTGTCGTAAAACAGGTTCAAACCCATCGGGTGTGGCTGGCATGGCGAGATCATAGAGCGATTGGCCAACCGCCAGCATCATCTGAGTGTCATCCGTGACGAGAATGGGATCTCCGGTGGGTTCTTGAGGGCCATTCGGTGGAAAATGCCGACGTATTTGAGATACGGTGAGAAATTCGGTCGGTGCGCCTAGTGCGTCACCAAGGGCTTGACCCATCAAACACCCGGTTGCTGCTCTCATATTTTGCGCCTATCTTCCTCAAACTCTCTTAATTTTATTAATCGCCGCCTGTCCCTTCAAGCCGTTATAGTTATCATAACCGACGTTCTGCAAACGATCACCACACAAAATTCCAAAATCAAGTGAGATGCCTATATGATCAATTTTCAGGAGGAATAAATACGATGGATGATCTCAAGCAGGCGTTATATCTTATTGTAGATGAAATGCGGGGCATGGCGATGGTCCAAAAGCTTTTTTCCCAAAACATCTACGAGCAGGAACGCGCAGACCATATGGTGAGTCTCGCGGCGAAATTAGCGGCTTTGGCGGAAAATGCATCTCCGGCTGACCTGCAAGAAACCTTCTCGCAGGAACCCTGGAACCGCGCCTCACCGATTGTGGGTGTTGATGCTGCTGTCTTCAACCATGCCCGTGAGATCTTGCTGATCCAACGGCGCGACAACGAACATTGGGCGATGCCCGGTGGTCACAGTGAAATCGGCCATACGATTGCAGAAACGGCCTTACGCGAGTTATGGGAAGAGGCAGGGTTGCAAGGTCGTGTGGTCCGTCTTTTAGGGGTATTTGATGGTCGCCTGTTGGGAACACAATCCCGATTTCACCTGATCCATCCCGTTTTTCTGGTCGAATGTGATTCCCTCACGCCAGCTCCGGGTACAGAAGCGATTGATGCACGTTTTTTCGCGCGGGACCACCTTCCGACACCGCTTCATCATGGGCATGAAGGGCGAATTCATGCCTGTTTTGAGGCACTGGATGGAGAAACATTTTTTGACCCCGTCGATGTCTCGACTTTTGAACTGCCAATGCATCAGAGACCTGCCCTACCAGCTGCAGACAGTCCGGGGCCAGATTGATCTTATCCGTAGCTATGAGAATGATTTTGTTTTTTCGTCATGGGGTACGCCCTCCACACAGAAACGACACGCTCTCGCGTGCCGCTCTGTGCGGGGTGAAGTCGTGCGGGCTAGAACGGTTCTATAGGTAAAGTCAGCTGTCCAAAAATCCACCGTTGACATGAATTCGGGCGAAAACGGTCCCAGGGTTGCCATTCAAACGGGATCATTGAATGCCGTTTTGTCCAAATTCGTCTTGTCTAAGAATCGGGGATCCTTCAGAAGCGCCATTGCTGATTCAACCACACCTCGTAACGCGTTGATGCCCACCTGTTCAAGGGAAGCTTCCTCCATCATCGGCAACAATAAGTCTACTAGCTGTGCCAACACACGATGAGCCGCATCACGTTCCTGGTTGAGACCATCGCGTTCAGCCATGAATTGCGGAGTAATCCGATACATTTGTCTTTCAAGGCGGTTGGACCTTTGACGGTGGCGTTCGGCCACGGCCTGCCAATGTTTCACTTCCGTTTCCAGCGTCGCCAGGTGTTCAATCTGAGTTTCAAGTTGAGCCAGCAGCTGCAGACTCCGGGAAGGCGGCTCACTCATCGCGTTTGTCGTCCTCCCATACGGGGCGCTTGTCGTGGTGGTTTCAGCAGCGGACGGTAGAGTTCCTCCGGATCAACCCCTAGACGCACGGCGTTAGCTTCCACCAGATTAAGCTGCTCCAATAAAGCCAGGTTGCGGGTCTCCATTGCTGCAATCTCATCACGGAGTTGGTGAATCAGCCCTTTCAGGCCGGTGGGTTGCGTTTGTTCACGCTCGCGTTGCCGTTGGGAAGCGGCCAGGATGGCGTCCTCCAAGCCGTAATTGTAGATTGAAGAGCGCGCGCAGCCGACTGCTGTGGCGACACTGCCCACATCCAGGGGATGCATATCGGTGGGTTGGGTTTCAGCTTCTGCCAGATAAGTCCGAACCGCTTCGGTTATGGTGTCTCGTCTACTTTTTCTGCCCATCGTTTGGTTCCCTTACCCCGACCTGTGTCCCATCGGGTACCTGTAAATCGTCATCGACAGCCAGCGCTGCCTGGATACCCCGCAGCGTATCTTCATGATGTTGGACCCAGGCGGCAGCCAGGGCCGGCCTATCATCCGTCGCCCGTTGGCGTGCGTCCTCCAGTGCAAGCTCCGTAATGTCTTGCACACGGATCAGGTTGGCGCGTTCCCGCGCATCACCCTTGGTGCGCAGATAATGTTGGCATCCCCGCAAGCAATTCAAGTGGTACCGGCAGGGTTCAATCGCGAAATCATGGACACAGAATCCCAGCGGAGTCACGTGGACTGCCTGAATTTGCCCCTCCAGGAATAGTTCACGCTCCTCCACCGTCAAGGCGCGATAAACATCCGCCATGAACCCGGTCACCTGACCTTTGCGAATACCCTCCTTGAGCCATGCGAGACGTTCATCCACGGTCGCATGGCGATAATCCTGCGTGTCACGCACTTCCTGACGTCCCATCCAGCGGGTCAACATCTCGACCGGCATACCGCCTTTGTCGGCCAGATCATTCAACCAGTGACGAAACTGGTGGGTGGTTATATGGCAGGGCGTACCGTCGTCTTCGCAGATCGCCAGGCGCTCGAAAACGCTGGCAATCCCCTGTCGACCCGTCAAAAAATCGGCCAGGTGTCGGCTGGTGAGCGATTCCACCAATAACGGGGAAGTGCCCCGCTGGGAACTGAAGAAATGGCGGTAGGCCACCAGCAGCGTTTCGGAGAGCATCTGCACTGTGTGGGGACCGGTTTGAACGGTCCACAGTCGTTCGGCACGCCAGTGCAGCAGGTAGTGTTCGATATCACCCACCCGGAAATAGAATTGTTGACCTTCGACGCGGTGAGGCGCATCGCGTAGAGCCATAGGCACATTCCCGTGTTGTTCTTTGAGGCCAAGCACACGCCTGGCCTGCCGTGTGGTCAGCCAGTCATCGGCGGCGTAGCCTGGAATGGGCACCCGGTCGGGACACGTTTCAAGAATCTTTGCTCGTTCACGCGCGGAAGCAGTCAGAGTACGGATTTCTGCAACCACAGCCCGGGCCAACTGGGCCTGAACCGGTGACAACCAGCGGATGGCGAGGCGCTCTGGACCAAAACCAGATTTTTCACGATGATAGCGCACTCCGTAGCGTAACTGTCCGTCCTGGCGGACCTCTACTTCACAGTCCAGCGGTAAGGTCAGTAGTTCGCCGACGCGCAAGCCAGTGACCACCAGCAAGGCAACTGCAGCGATCCACAAACGGTCAGTAGGCTCAGTCAGCCTGTGGTGATACAGGTCCGCCAGTCCTTCCAAAGCGCGCACGGAGGGGAGTTTGGCCCGTCTGGCGGCTTGACCGTCCAGGGTGTTTCGGCTGAAGTCGCGCTGACGTGGGGTATAGGGGCGATAATGCAATGGCGGACAAACGGCATGCGCGGCCAGGAAGTTCACCAGGCTCATCATGCGCGTCACCGATTTGTAAGTGTTGGAAGCGGCCCAATGAGTACGCATAAGCGTTTCAGCCGCTTCCAGGTCGGCCAGACATAGGGTCTGCCACTCAAACGCGGCGGCATCTCCGGCACGACGCTGGTCAATCGCTTCCCACAACATCCGCGCCATAAGCAACCTCCCCTGCAAACTTTCGGCTGAATTAACGCGAGTCAGCAGTAGCCAACATTTCACCATGTTGGCATAGGGAATAGGGAGCGGCACGTCAGTGGCGCCGTGACACACAAAGTGCAGATACACATGGCGTTGGCGGGTTAGATGGTGTGTCAGAGAGGTGATATCCCAATGCACTGTGTCGAAATCCTGTTCGGTTTCCCCCAGGTCTGTCTCGAAACGCACTTGCGCCTGATGGATAAGTTGTCGCTGTGCTTCAGTCATGGCGTCCCCTCTATCTGCCCCAGCACCTGCCCAATCGCTTGTTTGACACCATCCAACTGCTGCAAGATACGGGGGTCGGCTTGTTCACGAGCAGCATCCAGATAGGCATCAATCGCTGTCAGCATTTCGCGGTGCGGTCCGTCGCGGAACGCCCCAAATAGGGAGCAGGTATAACAACTCAACGGGGGTAGAAGCTGGCACAGCCCATCATGCCTCGTATTGCGCCCACACACCCCAATCCCGCCCACACTCAACAGGGGTAGGTGAGGAGCAGCAGCGGGAATAAGCGCGTCGTGCGGCAGGCCAGAAAAAGTGGGGGCATCGCCAGCGTCCACAAGCTGTCCGAGAAACCGTTGTACGAGCGGCTCCATAATGGGGTCGGTTGCACGCGCGACATAGTCAGCAATGCGCGCCGTGGTTTCAACATAGACCTCCACATGTTGCAGGTCAGTGTGGTCGAGGATTTCAGCGATGTGGAATTTCGACGCGCCTTCTTCGGCCAGATGGGTTGCCAGCGTGTAGCGGAAGCGGCGGGCGTGCAGCTGCAAGAGATCTCCCGTGCGCGGTGATATGAGCTGCGCATCGCGCACCCACCGTCGAAGGGCCTGATTCACCGCGCGTTCTGGCTGGTGGGACGTTAACCAATGCAGCAGGGGGCTGTCCGGGTCTGGTTGTCGCAAAACATCCAGCAAATGACCCAACTGCTGGCTTACCGCGCGACGTTTGGTCTCCCGATAGATCGTCCGCTTTTTCACCCGGGGCACATCCAACTGGTACAGCGGTCCCTGGGAGGTCTCAAACCGGTGGAGGTCGCTGGCCCGCAAACGGACGCTGGCGAGCGGGTTGCAGCCCAGTTCCAGGTGCAGCATGACCACGACCCGGTCGTGGTCCGCCCCTCGTTCGGCACGCAGAGCCTGAGTGATGAGCCATTGTTCTTCAGGGGAGAGCGGTCCCTGGGTAGGATGACGAGATCGCACATGGTGTCCTTTGACATTCCCTGGGGCAGTCATCGTTTTCAGAACACGCAGCACCTCTGGCCTAAAGCCCGGATACTGGCGCGCCACTCCCCAAGTGTACAACACGCGCAGCCGTGAAAAGCTGTTGCCGCGTTCCGACGAATGAGTGAGCAGCCAATCGAGGTATTCACGCGCGAGTTCGACGGTGTAATCCGCCCAGGTAAAAGTCTCCGCAGGGCTTTTCCTCTGGACTATCACCCAGCGCGCGAAGCGCAGCAGCGTGTTGAAGTCACCACGCACGGTATGGGCTTTCTTGCGTTGAAGACGGTCGCAGATGTAATGCTGGCAAATACGCAGCGCCTCTGGGCTGAAGAGCGCACACGCACGCAGGAGGGGCCACCGGATGAACTGCATTTGTCCGCCATCTGCGGACGCCTGGAGGCGCCATATGGGGGCGCTGAGGTCGAGCTGTTGTCCATCCAATGAGTGGATCACCGAAGGTAATTCTGGCAAGGTCATCTCTCACCTTCCTCCGCGTAAAGCGCACGCTGCCAGGCACTGAGATGTGCCTGGGCCTGGGCTGCAATGGCATTTTGCATGTAACGCTGCGGGGATTGTGGATTGGTCCATCCGCCAAGATACATGAGTTGGTCCAGGCCATTGGGAACATCGAGTAAGTACACCGCCGTGCGTTCTGCCCAGGTGTGACGAAACCGGTGCCAGGACAGTGGAGAAACCCCGCTGCGTTCGCTGACCACCCTGAGGATATCGTTGGCACGTCCGTGCGACAGGGCGTTTCCTTCATCCGTAACAAACAGATAGGGGCTTTTGCCTGCCAGTCGTCCCAGAGGGGGCTTTCCAGTGACATAAGCACGTAAAGTATTCAGCAAAGCCTCTGATAACGGCAGGCCGCGTTCGGCGGTTTTGACCGCCGGTTCGTGCGTACGCGTGTCATACCAGTCGTCCGGATAGCGGCGCACCAGGAGTAGCCGCTGGGTACCGCGCGGCAGGGAGTCCAACCTGAGTTTGAGCAGTTCACCGATACGCAGCCCCAGTTCCAGTGCCAGCTCGACCATGAGCCAGTTCCGCAGCGCGTTGGTCGCGGAGAAGGTCTTAGGAAATACGGGGCTCCCATTCGGTTGCGAGTGGGGGGCAAGGGTCATTCGGATGGCCCTCACCTCCGTATCACTCAAGGGCATATAGCGTCGGGATGGGTAGCTGGGATACCGCAGCGAATGCAGGGCTTCGGTCAACTGAAAACGGAGCATGTATCGCCCGGTGTGTTGGGCATAGGGTTGTCCATAAGTGGCATGATCCCATGCCCACAACAGAAAATCCTCAATGGCGTAGAGGGCCTTGTTGACGGTATTCGGTGACACAACGGGCACTTTTCGCGCCCGACTCGCGGCTCGCAGATGCCCCCCCAGGTCTTCGAGCTGGCGCGGCAACAGTGTTTCCCCTTGTAGCAGCATCGTCTCCAACGGAATCTGTGCCTCGTGAGCTGCCCAGTTATACAACCGACGAAGGGCATAAAGGTTGTCACGCAGCGTAGCAGATTGCACCCAATGACGGCGATGGCTGACCACCCAACGTGTTGCCAATTTGACGGGTAACCAGGTTGCTGTGTACACCAGACAGGGGAGCCTTTCGCCTGTTGTTAGGACGAGGGGAATGATGGTTAGGTCCGAGTCATCCCGCATGATGACCTCCTTTCTGCGATGAGAGCTACGATGAAATGAAGGACGCTCTCAGCAGGTGGAAAGTTCCCAGTACTGACGAAAAAGAAAGGTGAGCAACCGGTTGGCTGCTCACCCATGTTGTCCATT
>JACRBK010000224.1 GCA_016234525.1 Chloroflexota bacterium | reverse complement strand
GATCCTGGTGACACACAACGTTTTTCAGGCGCGGCGGCTCGCGACACGGGTCGGGCTGATTCTAGAGGGGCAGTTGGTCGAACTCGCGCCCACCGAAACCTTTTTTAATGCCCCGCAAGATCGCCGCACCGCCGCGTTTGTTTCGGGCGAACTGGTATACTAAAGTGAAATGTGTCAGATTAAGTCTGCTTTTTGACGCCTAATCATCGAATTGATCAAGCCATTCAAATGCTTCTTCTACCGTGCTGAATACCATCATCCGCAGTCCCAGGTCAAACATCGCTTCTATCGTAGGGACCATACTCCCGGCAGCAACAAGGGCTTGCGGTACCACCAACGCCCAATATTTCCAGCCCGCTTCCAAAGAACGACGGTTGATATTTTCGGCTCCCCAGTCTCGATCTTCATCGGACATCGGTCCGTTTTTGCGATCATCTGACAGCCATTTGCTCACCCCATAGTGTTGAAGCGCATTAAATCCGGCTGTTAAGGCATCGCGCAAATTCTGCCCGCTGATGGGTTGGTGCACGGTATGGTGGATCATTTTTTTGTCGGGCAAAAACTTGATCGTGATATATTTGTTATCGACTATAATCACATCCGCCATAGTGAGCTGCCCTTTCAGGTTACCCCAATTTTTCGATAGTTCGGATAATCAATTTTGTATCATAAAAATAGGATTAACGCTATCGATTTTTGCTCCCGCTTACCCCCCATTGCCAGCGTCGCGAGCAGATCACCTTCTAAGCGGCGCAACGAATAGGGCGCGGGATCGGGGATAGGGGTACGCTTTATTTGACCGCATAGCCGGAAATATGCGGCCCGGCGATAGGCACCTTGAGCCGAAAATGATCAATCTGCACGCTGCTAAAACCCGCTTTCTCAATCATCACCCACGTTTCCCGATCCGGGTGACAACCGTCGCTCACAATTTTCCACACGGGCCGCATGATCCGTTGGCGGCGGCGCAGACCGCTTTCACGCGGGGCAGCGACATGCTCGATGAATACAAAACGCCCGCCGGGTTTAAGGACGCGCAGAATCTCCGAGAGCGTTCGCTGTGGATCAGGGACCGAACACAACACCAGCGTACTGACCACCGCGCTGAAGCTGTTATCGGCGGCGTCTACTTGTTCGGCCCGGCCCTCGCGCAGTTGGATCACCATGCCGAGCCGCTGCGCTTCTTGCTGTGCATAGGGGAACATGGCCGGATTAGGTTCAAGACCCAGCCAGCGCACATCCCGTGCATAATAAGCCAGGTTTGACCCCGTTCCCGGCCCGATCTCAAGGACATCACCGTGCAAGTCGCTGAGCAAAGCGCGCTTGCGCGAATCATAATAGTGAAACCATGTCCGCTGTTGAGTCGCCATCATGGAGGCAAACAAGCGCTGATACCAGCTTGCGCGGCGCCGGGCGGTGGGGGTGGTATCTGATCGAGTAGTCATAGTGGTCTCCCGTTAGGTTACTTTGTTTATTCTATTCAATCTCAGCTTCCGTTGCCCATTTCCAGCGCGGACAACAGATCACCCTCTAAGCGGCGCAGATCAGGCGCTAAGCGCGAAAGCGATTGGCGCGGACGTGGCAGATCGATCACCAGTTCTTTGACGATACGTCCGGGCCGGGCGCTGAATACCAGCACACGATCCGCCAGATAAACGGCTTCCTCTACGTCATGTGTGATAAACAGAATCGTTTTGCGGAACTGCTGCCACACATCCAGCAGCCAGCGCTGAAGTTCGCGGCGTGTCAGCGCGTCTAAGGCCCCAAACGGCTCATCGAGCAGCAGCACATCCCGATCCGTTAAAAACGTGCGCAGCAGGGCCGCGCGCTGGCGCATCCCACCGCTGAGCGTATCGGGAAAGGCATTCTCGAACCCATCCAGACCAAACAGCGGCAGCAGTTCGCGGGCGCGCTGGCGTGCCTCGCGCCGGGATCGCCCATCGAGTTCCGGCCCCAGGATCACGTTATTGAGCACAGTGCGCCAGGGCAGCAGCAGATCACGCTGCGGCATATAACCGGCCCGCCCCACGCGCCGCCGTACCGCGCCGCACTCCAACACGATCTCGCCGCTGTCTGGCTGTGCCAGTCCGGTGATCAGGTTAAAGAGTGTGCTTTTGCCGCTGCCGCTCGGCCCAATGATAGTCAAAAACTCACCGGGCCGCGCCGCAAAACTGATATTATCGAGCGCATGAACGCGGCGGCCTTCTTCGACAAAGGTTTTGCTCACGCCGCGCACTTCCAGACAGGAAGGTTGATTCACGTTTTGGGATACTCCATAAAATTCTTTCGGTTTACCCCTATCCCCCCGGCCCCCTTTCCCCGCTGCGCAGAGAAAGGGGGAGCAAATCCGCCTGCGTAGGGAAACGGCGCCGCCGTCCCCTGCGTTAAGGGGTGGGATTCTCGCTGACCGCTTACCGCTGAAAGCTATTCTTCCACCACGCCGGGCAAAAAGTCATTGGTAAACGCCGCGTCCACGTCGATGCTTTCGGCCAAAATGCCATTCTCCACCAGAAAATCGGTGAATCCCTGCCAGACTTCGGCGGTCTGCTGCCCCCAGCGAGGCGCGTCCGCGTGGTACAGGGGGGCGAGCCAATCCGCGCTGGTGCGCACGAGATCGGGATCAAGCTCCGGCGCTGCCGCCAGCAGCAGATCGGCGGCTTCTGCCGGATGCTGGATGGAATACGCAAAACCGCGCGCCGTCGCCTGGACAAACGCAGCGACCACATCTGGCTGTTCGTCGATCATCGCCTGCTGTGTGATCAGGATCGGCGTATAATAATCGGGGATGCAGTCGAGATAGTCCATCAACATCACCGAATCGAGGTCCAGGCCGCGCCGTTCCCCTTCGATGCCGGTCCAGCCGTAGTACATCCAGGCAAAATCGATCCGGTCCTGGACCATCAACTCGAAACCATCCACATAGCCCACATCCACGTATTCAAAGGAATCCGCTTCGCCGCCGTTACAGGTGATCAGTCGGTTGATGATCGCTGTTTCCAGGTCCATCTGCCCGAAACCACCGTAACGTTTCCCGCTCAAATCCAGCGGGCGCGTGATCGGGTCTTGATCGTGCAGGGTGACAAACCCGGAGGTGTTATGCTGGATGATCGCCGCCACCGACACCAACGGCATCTCGTCCGCCAGCGCATAGGTAAAAAATTCCTGGTAGCTCACGCCGAACTGCGCCGCGCCGCTCATCACGACTGCTTCGACCAGCAGATCGGTAGGCTGTTGGATCGTCACATCCAGGTTGGCCTCATCATAAAAACCGAGCGCCTGGGCCGCGTAAAAGCCGGTATGGTTGGTGTTGGGCGTCCAGTCGAGGATCACGGTTACATCGGACCGTTCGTTCGCCTGGGCAAACTCCGTCGCGCCCCCTAACGGATCGGCCCGCTCCCCGCCATTTTGCGCCGCGGCGGGCAGTCCCACACTGAGCGCGAGCAGAACCAACACCACGATCAATCCCATTTTGCGATTCAACATTTTCCTCTATCTCCTAATAAATGCCTGGGCCGCGCCACGATTTACGCCGTGTGGTGTAATACCAGCGCAGCGCCAGCCGCTCGATCAGATTCACCAGCAAGACCAGCAGCATACTCAGCAGCGCCGTCAACAGAATCGCTAAATACGCCTGATCCAGCCGGAAACTGCTGTACGACCGTTTGAGAAAGACCCCTAAGCCGCGCTGCGCCGTGACATATTCCCCGAAGATCGCCCCCACGACGCTGTACGTCGCCGCGATCCGCAGCCCGGCGAAGAAGGACGGCATCGCCGCCGGGAGTCGCGCCTTAAACCATATCTGGCGCGAGCTAGCGCCCATCGCTCGCAGCAGCGAGAGCAGTTCGGGATCGGCGGTTTGTAAGCCGCTGAACGTGCTGAGCGTGATCGGGAAAAAGCAGAACAACACCACGACGGTGATCTTCGGGCCGCTGCCAAAGCCAAAGATCAGGATCAGCAGAATAGCGATAGCAAAAATCGGGATCGTTTGGGAAACCACCAACAGCGGATAGATCAGCCAGCGCAGCAGCCGCGAAAAATCCATCAGGGCGGCTATCGAAACGCCCAGCGCCACCGCCATCGACAGCCCGGCGAGCGTTTCCCACAGCGTTTCGGGGATATGTTCTTCGAGCAGCAGATCGTGATGATCGTGCCAGGCGTCCACGATCTCTGCCGGGGCCGGGATCACGCGGGCGAAGGTCAGGTTTTCAACGGCGCGGGCCTCCTGATAAAGCTGGAGCGATCCCGCCGCGAAAAAAGTGAACATCCCTCCGGCGACCAACGCCAGCATGATCACACGCGCCAGATCGGAGAGAATGGGCAGCATTGAGCGAGAAGATTGACCGGGCAGGCGCATCACGCCCTCCCCGGTGTATGGACCACCAGCAGCCGCCCGGCAGAGAAAGATACTCGCGCCGGAAGTGTCTTGATCACGTTGCTCACGCCGCGCGCCGGGCCAAAAAAGAGGGTTTCGCCGCATAGGGGATACAACATCCCGGTGGTGCGCACGTCGAACGCATCTCCTCCTAACGGCAGCAGCGAGATCGTATCGCCGGGCGCGCCGTCCAGGCCGTGATCGCCGGGGTCGATCAACCAGATCGTCTGGTGATCATCCACCGCGCGCACATCCCGCCCGGCTAACTCTGACATTGCCAGCAGCAGCAGATTAGCGATCATCTGGTCCAACCGCCCACCTGCCGCGCCGATAATACGCACCCAATCCGCGCCCTGCCGGATCGCCGCCAGCAGTGCCAGTTCGAGATCCGTCTCGTTTTTTTCGGCAGGGAAACGTTCGATAGCGGCGCCGCGCTCGCGCAGATCGTCCAGTTCGGCGGGCGAAAGTGAATCCATATCGCCGACCACATACTGCGGCACGATCCCACAGGCCAGGGCCAGCCGCGCGCCGCCGTCCGCCGCAATCGTCAGCGACTCCGCCGCGTGGGCCAACGCCGACTGCACCGCAGGACCGTCGTGCAGATCGCCGTTAGAAAAAACTAAAGCTCGTTGGATTGGAGGAACAGGCACAAAAAACCACTCCTCGCCAGCGGGAGGGAGTGGTCAAGAGGTGACAACCTTAAACGCGACTCCCTACGCCGGCATTACCCGGATCAGGTTCCAAAGGGGTCGGCATCGTGTGATGGATGCACCTCTCAGCCCGGCTAACCCAGGCTCCCCCGGCGAAAAATCAGTTGTTAAAGATGGTTAAATTATAACAAAAAGCACGCGCACCGTCAAAAATAGTTCAGGCTCGACAAGGATCGCAGGCTGTGTTATATGATCGTGAGCACACTTCTATCACTTGGGACAACAACATGGCAGCGGAACATTATCCTCTCACGAGACAAGAACTGATTGAATTGATCGATATTTTGTTGAGCATCGGCCAATCGCTGCTAGAAGCGGGCGCGGCCAGTTTTCGCACCGAAGAAACGATGATAGCAGTGGGCATGGGGTTAGGGGTAGACCGGATCGAAGTGTGGGTCACACCGACCGGGATTATCGCCACCGTCATCAGCGCGGGCGAACAGCAAACGCGCGTGGGGCGCGTGGGACCGATTGGCGTGAATATGGCGCTCATCGCGGCGTTTGATCAACTCTCGCGCCGGGTCGCGGCGCAAGGCGGCACGCTGGAAAGTGTCCGCGCCGACGTGGAAACCATCCGATCCCGGCGGCGCGAACTGCCCGCCTGGGTGGTCGTGCTGGCGGTTGGGCTGGCGTGCGGGGCCTTCTGTCGCAACCTGGGCGGCGGCTGGCCCGAATTTTTGGCAGCGAGTGTCGGCGCAGGGGGAGCGCAGTCGCTAAAACTGACGCTGCACCGGCTCGGCGTGAATTTTCTGATTCTGACGGTTGTCTGTTCGCTGGTGGCTTCGATGACCGCCTGGCTGGTGCTGCAAGCTGTCCCCGGCAGCGATCCGCCGCTGGGGCTGATCGCGTCGGTGCTGCTGATGGTTCCCGGTGTATCGTCCGTCACCACCGTGATCGATTTGGGAAATTACGATCTGGTATCAGGCGTGACACGCGGCGCGCTGGCGCTCATGATCACCTTAAGCATCGGCGTCGGGATGCTGCTGACGCTGTGGATCACGGGAATGGACATTTTACCATGAGCATCTGGCAGGTCTTGGTACAGGGATTCTGGGCATTTATCGCCACCGTCGGGTTTGGCGTGCTGTTTAATATCCCCACGCGGGT
>JACRBK010000213.1 GCA_016234525.1 Chloroflexota bacterium | reverse complement strand
TGTTAGCCCATAATGACGAGTCTGTGTCGATTCAACTGCGCAGTCTGGACCTTCCGATCTACGGGCAAAAGAAAGTCATTGGCGAGATCGAAACGGCTTTGCATGGTTTTATCGAAACAGCCCTGCGAGAAAAAAGGCTGTTGTTGGCTGATTTGATGCGTATCAGCCAGGTGGAAATTGACCAGTTAGTGGAAATTCAATCCCCGAAAGCGATGTTTTCGGAAATCGAAAGTCGGGCTACCGTTGCAGAAGAGGTGGTTCGGAGCCGAGTTTTCGAAATCCGCAGTACGCAGTCCGCGCCGTCTACTCCGGCGGTGGGAGCGGCCCACGACACCGAAGAAACGGCGGATCTGATTCGGGATGGGGAGATCCGCCGCTGCTTTCTTTCGACGCTCAAAAGCGCCAAACAGCGCGTGCTGATTGTGTCGCCTTTGATGAATGAGCAGATAGTCGATAATGAAGTATTGGAAATTCTCAAAACTCTTGCGGCTAAACGAGTGATTACCTTATTAGGCTGGGGTATCAGCCGTACCCAAGTCGAAGAGAAAACCCCACCTACAGAACGATTGATCAACAAGCTGGCTCAGATTATCACGCCAGAGGGACTACCCGCTGCCATAGTCCTGTGGCTGGGGAACCAACACAGCAAGGACGTTATCGTAGATTACGCGATTCACGTATGCGGATCGTATAACTGGCTCTCCTATCGTGGTAATGATTTACCGCGCGGCGCGTCAACCTACCGCATCACGATCCCGGAACCGATTAAGCGAGCCGCGGGATCCATTGAGCAACTTTTTGTAGAAAGTGCGCAAGCCGAGTTCGACGATTGGCTGGGCAAAGAAGCAAATACCAACGATCTCGCCCGCCTGATTTCAGTCTGGATCGGGTCTGGTCAGTTCACCGAAGCGTATCGCCATGTGCTGCACGCGACCCAAAACGCCAATCCAAAAACCATCAGCCTCCTGGTTCCATTATGCCAGGCTGCCAGTGAAGCACTTTACGGCGCTACACCGGATACCCAGGTTGAATTGTTAAAGGCGATTGGCGAATTTGGTCTTGCGGACAGTCAAGCCCAATCTTCCTCAAATGGAGAGAGCGCGATTTTTTCGGGTATGAACAAAGCAGACAAAAAAGCGCTGGTAAAAAGCATTCAGAATCTCATGAAAAGGTTGGCAGAAAATGACCCTACTAAAACCCAGCAGATCAAGGAAACATTTTTTGTCTTCTGGAATAGTATGGGAATCACTGTGGGTAATTCATCCAGAAACTCCACTTAGCAGGAGTGGGTATAATCCCTGTTGTGGCGATCATCGTGGGTTGGGTAGCCACATCGCGCCGGATTTCGTCGTCTAACTCCACCAGTGTGATGTCCCATGCGGTCGTCTTGGACCGCGATTTTCTGGCGGTGCCCCGAAGGCTATATGCCGAAAGGTGGGTGCGAACGGTTCGCGAGGCGTGCCTGGATCAAGTGATCATCCTCAACAAACATCATCTGCGCCGAACGTTGAACAAGTATTGATTTAAGGGAGAAAATAGGGGTAGATAGATTATCTGACCCCTACAAGTGGCTTGCCCGTTTTATTTTCTGAGGGGTTGGGACGGGCCTGAGCGCTTCTTTCTTTCGTGGATTAGGTTTTTCCACCCTACAGGTTGACGTTCTCTCAGGACTGCTACTGCTGCACAGCGATCACACGCTTCGCTTTGACTTGCTGCATCTGTCCAATGGTAACCAGATACGGCACCAAGTCCTGGCCAGCTTGCTGATTGTCGTTCCACAACTCCACGCGGACCAGCGAGGGTGCGGCGGCCAAGGTGATAGCTGCGACTTCAACATCGTTGACAAAGAAGTGGGCCACAGATTGTCCCGGAGAATCTTCGGACACGACGATTTTGTAGTCGTTCCAAGATTTGGGATTGGCGACTGTGATCGGCACAGAGTCCATCTGACCCAGTCCCGGCATCATCACTGAGGCAAACACCTGATTGCCGGCGCCGCCTATTTGGTAAAACCAAATTCCTTGCAGCGCATAAATCCAGTTAGGGTCTTCGAACCAGTTGTTCTGCATACCAAATCCGGTTGACCCTTCAACTGCATCGTTCGGGAAGGATACCGTGGCTTCCACCGTTAGCTCGCCGGATAGCTCAAACGGCCCAGCGCACGCCGCCACCTGGTAATCAGTATCGGGTGCGTGGTTAAGTTGGATGTGTACAGTGCCATTTCCGGGTGTCACATGTCCATCACCACGCACTACCCCCGAACACATAATCGGCCCACCAGCGAGTGGTGCTGCCTCCACAGGAGTGGCAAAAAGCAAGAGAAATGCTGCAACGAGGATGATTGAAATAAAAATACCTGACGCAAGTATCAGTAACTCACGATTTTCGGGATCGTTATCAATCACAACAACTTGTTTCGACATGGCGCACCTCTTATTAATAACACTTCCAATGACAGGATAAAACGGGGTAAATGTGCTCATTTGCCAAACACAGGATACACAAAAAACGACGCGATTTACCGCTGATACCACGACCAATTCGTAACGAGTTTCCATGCTGAAATAAAGATTAACCAGAAGAAAAGTAAATCGCGTTTTGATGGTATGTGATTTTCTACGAGTCGACCCACCAAGGCTTGGTCGTAACGGTGAGTGAGCTATTCTTGTGCTTTCCAACTGAGCACAGTGTTCCAGCA
Source organism: Chloroflexota bacterium (assembly GCA_016234525.1). Taxonomy (GTDB): domain Bacteria; phylum Chloroflexota; class Anaerolineae; order Aggregatilineales; family Aggregatilineaceae; genus JACRBK01. The sequence continues at coordinate 12,462 of JACRBK010000213.1, read as the reverse complement.
CAGTGTTCCAAAGGGGAAAACGAAACTTGTCAGCTTAAATCCCACAGGCAAAAGCCTGAAATGTGGGGGTGATTACCATAACAAACAAGGCGATTGAGAATTATCCACAGGTCCTGACAGGTGTACCCTTTATGGGGTAAGACATGTTTGCTCCTAAAATGCCATAACAATTACAAATTACAATGGAATTAATCTTTTGTCAATAGTACCTTAACGATTTATCGTTATCTTGCTTATCAATGCAACCTTAACGGGTGTAAAGCACAGAAATTACGTTCAGGTGGTCCGTACCCCGTACTATCCCAAAATCTTATACTCCATCAAGCGGAATCGGACGGGAAGCAGCGAGTAGTCCAAGGCAGATCGGCAGTGCCTTGGACTACTCATTCGTGGCTGTTATCGCAATGCTGCTCAGGAGATTATTAGAGCGTGTTCGAGGTTCTGGAGCATGGAGTCAGGCGCGTTCAGGCTCCACCAAACGCCGCAGCACTGTGGGCAGGATGCCACCATTGGCATAATAGTCGATTTCTACCGCGGTTTCGAGGCGCACGGTCGCCACAAAGCTGAATTCGGTGTGATCGGGTCTATGGATCTTGACGATAATATCCTGTTTGGGCGTCATTTGGCGGTGGATGCCCTCAATCGTCAAGACTTCCTCGCCCGTTAATCCCAATGATTCGGCGTTCTGACCGGGCTTGAACTGCAAAGGCAGCACGCCCATGCCTACCAGATTACTGCGATGTGTACGCTCAAAACTCTCGGCCAATACCGCGCGTACCCCAAGCAGATGCGGCCCCTTCGCGGCCCAATCGCGTGAACTACCCGTGCCGTATTCTCTGCCAGCGACGATGACGACGGGTATACCTTCGCGTTTGTACTGCATGGCCGCGTCAAAAATGGTTGAAAGCTGGCCGTCGGGATGATGAAAGGTCATGCCGCCTTCGACACCGGGAACCATCCGATTCCTGATCCTGATATTGGCGAATGCGCCGCGCACCATTATTCGGTCGTTCCCGCGTCGCGCGCCATATTGGTTGAAATCCTGGCGCTGCACACCCAGGTCAGCCAGATAACGGCCCGCTGGGCTGTCGGCGGCAATGTTTCCGACTGGAGAAATGTGATCAGTTGTGATGCTATCCCCGAAGATGGCAAGCACGCGCGCGTTGTGGATCGTTTGACCAGGAGTCGCCTCATTGAAGAAAGGCGGCTTCTGAATGTAGGTCGAATCAGGGTTCCAAGGATACAGCAAACTGTCATCGCTCGAGACGGCATTCCAGTCTGGGTTGCTGCCTTCCACATGGGTATACAGACGTTGAAAGGTCTCAGGGTTGGAAGTCTGTGTGATAACGTCGGATATTTCTTGCTGGCTCGGCCAGATGTCACGTAGGAAAACGGGACTGCCATAAGGATCCTCGCCAATCGGTTCATTGACCAGATCAATATCCACGGTTCCAGCCAGCGCATAAGCGACGACCATCGGCGGTGAGGCTAAAAAATTGGCTTTAACCAGTGGATTGACGCGCCCTTCAAAGTTGCGATTGCCACTCAAAATCGCCGCTGCGACGATGTTGTTATCGGCAACCGCCTGTGCAACACGTTCAGGCAGTGGGCCACTGTTTCCCAGACAGGTCATGCAGCCATAGCCGGCAATGTTAAAACCAAGCAGGTTGAGCGGCTCTACCAGTCCAGCGTCTCTGAGATATTCTGTCACGACCCGTGAGCCAGGGGACATGCTGGTTTTTACATATCCGGGAACATGCAGTCCGCGCTCGACAGCTTTTTTCGCCAACAGTCCGGCGCCGATCATGACCGATGGGTTGGATGTGTTCGTGCAGCTTGTGATCGCGGCAATGACTAACGCACCGTGCCCGATTTCGACCGTCTCATGATCATTCGCTCTCACGCGGAGGGGAGCGCACTTGTTAAGATCAAGCGCCTGTATTCCATAACCACCGCTGTTGATCGGGGCACTCAATGCATTTTGGAAAGTCGTTTTTACCTGTGAGAGCACGATCCGATCTTGCGGTCGCTTCGGTCCCGCCAGGCTCGGCTCAATGCTGCTCAGGTCGATTTCCAGCGTATCGGTAAATTCTGGATAGGGCAGGTGGTCTGCGCGGAACAGTCCCTGTGTTTTGTAATAATGTTCGACCAATGCGACTTCGGCGGGGGTGCGCCCTGTTCGCCGCAGATAATTCAAAGCTTCAGCGTCAACTGGGAAAAAGCCAATCGTTGCGCCGTATTCGGGTGCCATATTGGCAATCGTGGCTCGATCAGGCAGAGACATCTGGTTAAGACCTGGACCGTAAAACTCGACAAACTTATCGACTACGCCGCGCTTACGCAGGGTCTGCGTCACGGTCAGGGCGAGGTCGGTTGCGGTCGTGCCTTCGGGAAGTTTTCCGACAAATTTCACGCCGACCACTTCAGGCGTCAGGATATAAACGGGCTGGCCGAGCATGGCAGCTTCGGCTTCAATGCCGCCCACCCCCCACCCGAGAATTCCCAGGCTGTTGATCATCGTGGTATGCGAATCCGCGCCGACGAGCGTATCAGGAAAAATAACGGTCCTATCATCTTCGGGGGTGACACGCACGCCGGTGGTAAGATATTCGAGATTGACCTGATGCACGATGCCAACCCCCGGCGGTACCACACGCAAATTATTGAAGGCTTTTTGTCCCCAGTGGATGAAGGCATATCGTTCGCGGCTGCGTTCGATCTCCGTCTGAGAGTTGAGGCGCAGCGCATCATCTGAGCCAAAGTGATCCACCTGGATTGAATGATCTATCACCAGGTCAACCGGAATTTGCGGCTGAATCTTGCTGGCATCGCCACCGAGAGCGTGCATCGCATCGCGCATCGCCGCGAGGTCCACCAGACAGGGAACGCCAGTAAGGTCTTGCAACAGAACGCGCGCGGGTTTAAACGGAACTTCGCGCTGTTTGAGGTTTTGGGGATTCCACTGCGCCAGGCTGACCACATCCTCTTCGGAGATCTCGAATCCGTCACAGTGGCGCAGCAGCGATTCCAACAAAACACGAATACTGAAGGGTAGTCGCGCGAGGGATGTGATGCCGATTTCTTCTAAACGCGCCAGACGATAATAGCACGACTGGCTACTGCTGCCTGTGTCGAAGGGCGCGCACGCCCCAAAGGGGTTTTTGTCTTTCATTTCATTGCACCTTTTTTGCAAGATTGTGTCGAATAGATCTGGACATGTATAAGCATCATATGAGGAATTGGGTTATTATTCAAACTGATAATTTCGATAAGATTTATAGATACTGTCTATGGGGGTGGCGCTGTGAGTCTTGATTTGCATAAGATTCGTATTTTTGCGACGATTGCGCGGCTGATGAGTTTTACACGTGCAGCGGATCATCTACACATGACACAGCCGACTGTTTCACAGCAGCTTGCCATGCTTGAAGCGCAGCTCGGCACGCCGCTGATCGAGCGTGATACACGGCGGCTGTGGCTTACGCCAGCGGGAGAAGCACTGCTCCCCTATGCCGAAAGACTTTTGACTCTGTCGGAAGATGCGTTTGAAGCAGCACGAGCGGCGGCTGGCCTGGCAGACCGCACATTGCGACTCGGCGTAGGGCACACGTTGGCTATCTATATGCTTCCACGATTGTTGAGCCGCTATCAGGCGCATTATCCGGGACATCCCGTGCGTATCAGCGTCGGCAATACGAAACAGCTTCTGATGCAGGTAGCTTCTGATGCAGCAGAATTAGCCCTGGTCGGTTCTCCTGCAGAGCATCCTGGGATCGTGGTGACGCCGTTTATGCACGATCATCTGGTAGTGATTGTTGCACCTGGGGATGTCTGGGCGAAGCGCGCCGATGTGAATCTGGAAGAACTGCGTCAACGCACATTGTTAACGCGCGAACCAGGTTCGGCTCTCCATGCCAGTGTGGAGCGGTTGTTAGGGGCTTCCTTCCTCGGTGGCGATTCGGTGATTCAACTTGGCGAAACCGAAGCGATTAAACGCAGTGTTGAAGCCGGGTTAGGTGTCGCACTGATTCAGGGGTTTGCGGTAGAGCGTGAGGTCGCGGCGGGAAACCTGTTCGCGCTGCGGCTGCGCGGCGGCGATGACAGCCGCACCTATGCGTATGCGCATCGTCACCATCATGCGCTTTCCTCTGCTGCTAATAACCTTGTGGAACTGCTTCATACCCTGTAATGATGGCGGCGAGGGCGAAAGGTTCGAACAGGCTGGAATTACTTCATCGCTGCTAAACGACTGTCCGATCCAACTGAATTGAGTTATTCAAGTGAAATCATTTTTAGCCAGCATACCCCATAGACTAACGTCGCGATCCCCACTCCTACCAATGTTTTGAGCACAAACGGGGAGTTCGACGGTGAGAGAAACCCTTCGATTAATCCTGCGACGATCAATAAAGGGATAGCTATCACGGCCAGTGGGACAGCCTGTTGAGCAGCAAGGCTAACTGCATCGCGCCGGGAGTAACGTCCTGGGTCGATCAGCGCATATCCGATTTGCAGTCCCGCACCGCCGGATATGAAGATCACGCTGAGTTCCAGGACGCCATGAGCGATCACAAAATCCAGTAAGACCTGACCCATACCATAATGCACTGCCAGGCCGAATAACGCGCCGAGCAGAACACCATTCATAGCTAAAATGTATACGGCGAACAATCCGAACGCCATTCCGCCGCCAAAAGCCAACAGGGCCACCCGAATGTTGTTACTCATGATAACGGTCGAGGTGTACGGACGTTGTTCGATGGGAATATTGGTCCAGGTCGTCTGGTTGGCGAGCGCTTCGCGCTGGGCTTGCAAACCGAGCGTGTCAGCGATACCAGGATCAACGTAGGCTAATCGGAAGGCGATGAGAGCGGGCAGCGCAAACAATAAGAAGGCTACCAGTGTATAACGTGCCGCGTGACGAAAAGCGAGGGGAATAGTCTGCGCAAAATAACGCACAAAACGCCCTAAATTGCTTACATCGTCCTGATAAATGTAACCGTGTGCGCGAGTAAGAAGCTGGTTGAGGTATACTGCGACTCGCTGACTCGGATAATCCCGCCGGGCAAGGGCCAGGTCGGAGATTACCGCGCGGTATAAGATGCCCAGTTCGCGCACTTCAGCAGCGCTAAACGGACGCCGCCCTGCATGATTTTTGAGCAGCGCCTCTAGCCGTCCCCAGTCTTTTTCTCGAAGTCTGATAAAATCATTGACAGTCATGGTTCCACCTGCCGAAAAGAGACGCGTCATGTCAACTCCAGAAAACAATGTGTATATCGAAACGCCAGAAAATGTCACTCTCGAAGCCGAAGTTGCCGGTTTCGGCAGTCGCACCCTGGCCGCGCTGCTCGACTATCTGATCATGACGGTCGCGATCCTGCTTTCTGCCTGCCTGTTTCTGCGCTCATTGGTAGAGTCTAATAGTTCAACCACCGCGCTCACGATCTTGCTCGTATTTACGATTGTTACGTTCTACCACCTGATATTTGAAATCGCATGGAACGGTCAGACACCCGGCAAACGAGCGCTAAAACTGCGGGTTGTCCAGGTGAATGGATTACCGGCGACCGTGGGCGCTATCGTGATCCGTAATCTGGTGCGTGTCTTCGACTTTCTGCCTGTTTCCTACGGCATCGGGTTGACGGTTATGTTCGCCACACGACACAATCAGCGGCTAGGTGATCTGGCTGCCCGCACGATTGTGGTTCACGAACGCCACCAGGTTGAACTTGACGCGATCCGCGAAGATTTCCAGGTCCGCTATACTTTCCTTTATCCCAACGATCCGATTCCAGAATACATCACAACCCAATCACTTACCCAGCAAGACCGCCGGCTTATCGTCAATTTCCTTCAACGCCGCCACGACCTGAGCGCGCGCGAAAGTCTTGCCCTATCACTCGCCAAGCGAATTGCTCAGAATATGGGGGGCACCGCGCCTGGCTGGTTCTCAACCCTCTCTGATGCCGAGAGATTTTTGGAACAGGTCGCTAAAGCTTTCGAGCAGACGGAACAACGCTGAAAGTTACCCTTAAACGAAATGTTGAGCTTTCAATTCCAGATAGCGGTTGACTAACGCCATACTCAGCTTTTCGGCGGATACATCCAGGGTTAGCACACCCAACCGCTGCAAATTCTCCAAAAGCAGGCGGCGCTCGGCGACCAACTGCTCGGCAACCGCCCGGCGATACACACGCTCGGAGTCTTGAGGGCGCTGCTGTGCTTCCTGATCGAGTACCGGATCGCGGATCGTCACCAGCAGCGGCACATGGCGCGGCGCCAACCGGGGCATATACTGCTGCAAGGCTTCTGACGCACGCAGCCCGCTCAAGTCAGTGAACATGACGGTCAGTGAACGCTTTTTGTTCTGAGAGCTAAGGTAACTAAAAGCGCGCCCGTAATCCGCCTCGACGGGTTGGCTTTCCAGGGCATACATAGTCTCTAACAGCTTCTGAAAATGTCCCCGGCCTGCGCGCGGCGGCAGAAAAAACTGTACTTGATCGGCAAAAACCAGCAGTCCCACCTGATCACCTTTCAGTGTGGCGACATAGCTAAAAAGCAGCACGCTGTTTACGACAAAATCTACTTTTGCCATTTGCCACGATGCCCCATCCGGCTCGTCTACGCGAATCGGACTGCGCATCGTGCGTCCTACATCAACGGCTACGATCAACCGGGTGTTTCGTTCTGGCTCATATTCCGTGCTAATCGGTCTGGCAAGACGGGCAGTGGCTTTCCAGTTAATGCTGCGATACGGATCATCCGTTGTGTATTCGCGCAGGCTTTCAAACATCGTGCCTTCGCCGCGCTGCCGAACATTACGCAGCCCTACTTCAGCCAGTTGATCACGGCGCGCCAGTAGATCGTATTTCCGAATCTCGTGCAGGTTGGGGTATACCTTGACCGGCGCGGCGGCGGGAATAGTCGCCTGACGAATGAAAAAGCCCAGTGGGCTGGTCCAACGCAAATTCAGATTGCCAAATGAGTAATCTCCACGCCGGAGGGGACGCAGGGTATAGGACAGATCAAGCGACTCGTAGGGTAACAGTGCTCCAACCAACGTGGCCTGATCGGCCCCCGCAAACTGGTACGGCGGCTCATCCCGGACGGTGAGCATCACCGATCGGGCTGTACGCGACTGCACCCGGACGATGACAGAATTCACGGCCCCAAGCGAAAGTTTGCTGTCGTGGATTCGCTCGACACGGAATTGGGCCATTGTCTCAGCACGCTGCTGATCCAGCGCCAGGAGCGCCAACAATCCCACACCATACAACAATGCCACCATCAGCAGCGGCGGCACCCACGTACTGATGAGCAGTAGAGCCGGAAATACCAGCGCAAAAAGCAAAAAGCGGAAGGTGAACACAGCTAGCGCGGTACCTCGATCTGAGCCAATAAGCGCCGGAACACAGCATCAGGATCGAGTCCTTCGATTTCGGCTTCCGGGCGCAAATAGACCCGGTGACGCAGGGTATGCGGAACTAACGCTTTTACATCATCCGGCGACACATAATTTCGCCCGTATAACGCCGCGCGGGTTTTGGACGTGAGCAGCAGCGCGACACTGGCCCGTGTGCTGGCTCCCAATGCCAGATCAGGACTCTTGCGCGTGGCATTGATCACAGCGGCGATATAGTTAAGAATTCCATCTTCGACCCGTACCGCCTGGATCATGGCCCGAATATCGTTTAACTCACGGGGATGGAAAACCGGCTGTAATCCCGTTGCTGCGAGATTGTGCGCGTCAAACCCGTGATGATAGCGCCTCAGCACTTCGATTTCCTGTTCTACCGGGAGATACCCGATTTTAATCTTGAACAAAAATCGGTCTAACTGCGCCTCAGGCAGAGGATAGGTCCCATCCATTTCGACCGGATTTTGCGTGGCGATCACCATAAACGGCTGTGCTAAGGGCTGGGTGCTGCCCTCGATGGTAACCTGACGTTCTTCCATCGCTTCGAGCAGCGCTGCCTGAGTTTTGGCCGGGGCACGGTTGATCTCGTCCGCTAGCAAAATCTGGGTGAAGATCGGCCCCCGTTTGAGGTTAAAACGGCTGGTCTGGATGTCGTAAACAATCGTGCCGACGACATCGGACGGCATCAGATCGGGCGTAAACTGGATACGTCCATACTCGGCGTCGATCAGTCCGGCCAGCGTTTTGGCGAGCAAGGTTTTGGCTGTTCCTGGTACTCCTTCGAGCAAAACATGTCCTCCGGTCAGCAGGGCGATGATCAGGTGTTCAATTGCATCATCCTGTCCGACCAGCACGCGGGCCGCCTGCTCGCGCATTGTAGTGATCAAGGTGCTGAAACTGTTGTCTATCAACGACGATCTCCTATCCATTCATCAACCTGCATTGCCAGACGCACTAACTCCTGTTCGCTGACCGATTTAGCCGAGAGCTGTTGAAGGAGCTGCAACAGCGCCGCGCCGTCAAGAGAAAGCGTATTGGTCGTTGCAATGTGTACCAGTTCGGTATCACTCACATCGGGATCAAGCGCATAACGGCGGATAAATGCCCGGCGTAATTCAGAGCGGTAATGTTTGAGCATGGCGGCCCGCTGCCCCGAACGCCGGTTCAGATTCGCCATAGCTACGATATATTCGACCGGCTCACGGCGCATCTGGTCTTGCATAATGGGCACTGGCTCAGCGAACCGGCGCCCGCGCAGCACTAAAAACACAAAACTCAGTAACATGGCCGCGAGGATACTCCACCCAGGGCGTGTGGTGAGCAGCCACTGGGTGAGGCCGCCCGATTCCGCCGGAGCAGCGAGCAGTGCTTCGTCGAACCCGATAGTTGCCCCGGTTGGAACATCTGCCAGCAAGTTCAAGATGAGTTTGCCGCCGTTCTCATCTTGCAGGCCAATATTCGTGAATGGACGGACGATACCTATCACCCACACAGTTCCATGCCCGGCGGCAAATGAAACGAGGCTGGGCTGGTTTTCCGACGATATAAAATGTACCGCCAGATCGGTTCGCTTTGATTCGATAGTGGCGAAACTTCCACCCGTGAACACCTGGTCCACTGGCGGAGAGTTCAGTATAGGGCTGGTCGCCGCTAACACGTCTTGTTCAGCTACGAGGTCATCGAACCTCATTTGGTAGGGTCCCAGCAGACTGTCCGTTATACTGCCGCTGCCCGCCACGATCAGGGTATGCCCTTCCACAACCCAGTTATAGACGCGATAAGCTTCTTCGACACTGTAGGGATAGTTGGGTTCCAGAATGAGCAGCACATCCAGTCCGTTGGGGTCGATCTGGTCCGACGTGATCTCGCGCACATCATAGCCTATCTCTTCGAGCCACAAGCGAAGTGCCATTGCGCCACCGGGTCGGGTATTGCGTACACTGGCCGACCGGCCCGGATCATTGGATGTCGCCGCCTCAGGCTGAAACACAGCGAAGAGCACCACAATGATCAGGCCGGTTATCAGCAGCCGGGTATCCGACTTAAAAACACTTCTAAGCCATATCATGAGGTCATATGCCTCAAGTGTTCTACATCACGGCGAAACCCCTGGTATAATCCATCGTCCACCGGTGCAAAACCGTACCACACACGATCAAACACCATCACAATGGATTCCATCCGCTGCCGGATTTGGGGTCGCCCGCGCAGTTGATCGAGATGTTCCTGGTTAGTCAGCGAGGCATTATAGTGAATGGTCCCATGCTCATCCAATTCCAGCAGGCAGGCCAGATACAGATAACGTATGGCTGCTCGGTAATCCTGATCTGCCTCAGATCGTTCGGCCAGCGTTACTGCCGCCTGTGACGTCGTAGGAGTCTCGTCCTGGTCGGCTGCCAGGCTTACCGCCGCTGGTTGTATTCGCAGCGCCCATCCCAGATAGAGCAATAAACCCGCTGCAACCAGGACGCCTATCACAATCATGATGATTTGACTGATCGGGGAAAGCCTACCAGAGTCTGGGGATGATGCCGAGCGCTGCCCATCGTAGCGAAACCGCCGGTCCTTGAGCACCTGCTTTAATTGGTTAAGCCAGTTTTCCGTCTGTGTGGGCAGTCCACCGTGCTGCGTCTTGAAATCTACCAGCGCAGTTACACGCGCCTGAAGGTTTTCAAGCTGAGGGCCAGTAACATTCGGACTCAGCCGCAGCCATGTAGTGTCTACGTGGATGATCGTTCCATTCTCCAACTGTACCAAAATAACGTTCTCCCACAGCGCGTTAATCTGGCCGATTGCCTCTTGCGTTCCGCTTCCGCCGGATGACAGGGCTTGTTGGACCAACCTACTTGTCTGCTGCATCCTCAGCCAAAATTCGGTCTCACCGATAGTGTTATTGTCTTGGGCCGCCACCGCCGTCTGCATCAGCAGCGCCAGGGGGAGCATAATATAGGTCAGCCGTCTGATCTGAGAATACCGCACAAGTCCCTCGATCAGGTTATCGAACCTATCACAGCGACCAGAATTGCGAACAGCGCACACCAAAAAGCGAAAACCAGTCCGACTAATAACACTGTGTTTCCCAGATCGCGTAGGGTGAACCACCCCATTGTTGGTTCAGGCGATAGAACATCGGATGGACGTGGATCAGGCTTATCCACCGTCTGAAGGGCCAGGTCCAACCCTTCCAGACGGATACGAGCATCGTAGTACATCAAGGCCAGCCCAATCGGCATGATTGGGGTGATGATAATCGTGGTTAACAGATTAAGGATTGTCTCCAAGGTAGTACCACCACCGGATGGCAGGGTTCCCACCAATCCGCCAAACGAGCCGAGAGCGATATTGATCACGATCATGACCAGCCAGATGGCAAATACAAACCTCAATGTCGGCCAGAACCGTGCCCGTCCAAGATAGGAGGCGCGCCGGAGCGCAAAGCCAGGGCCGACTTTTTCCAACACCAGAACCGGTACCAGGAAAAAGTAGAGCACCATTCCCATATAAAACACAACAGCAAAGAATACGACAGGCACGACACATAGATTGGTTAAAAAGGCGAGGGCGATAATCACCACTGCAAATAAGATAACGACCAACAATAACCCTCCGACCAGTGGCAGCAGCCGTCCTCGGATCTGCCCAATGGCCTGGATAATCGAACATTTGCGGCCCAAATGACTTTCGGACGCGATAAATGTGAGGATGGCGGTGACGACTATTCCCTGCAAAAAGAGCTGGATCAAGGCAATAATGGCAGTTGTCGCGACTTGATCGCCCACAGCGGAATTATAGTCTTCCATGGTTTCGATCTCGCGAGGAGCGTCATCGACTAACGCCAGGTTGAGAAGCGTCAGAGGAACAATGACCAACGCGACCAACGCCACAAACGAAATAAAATTCGCCCGGTAGATTCGGAAAGTACGATCAACGATGTCCATGACACTGCTTGGAGCCAATGCAGGTAACGTAGTATTGTCCACCTTGCTAACCCCTTGATATTAATATAGCTGGTAGTTTCCAGTGTATGTCAGTTTCGATGTGGGCACAATCTCAAGATGATGATGGAGGGCTTTCAGATTGTTTAGGATTAGGCGGCGCGCTGCCATAAAGTATCGCGGTTGTCTTGACGAACGTGTGGGGGCGACGCTTGGCAAGTGAGTTCAAGAGCAAATATTCGCACCTTCATGTCTTGCTCAACAATGCGGGTGCGGTCGCGGCGCTTCCGGTGATAACGTTTCGGCCACATTACTGAAATCCACCACGCACAATGCCACCCTGTTCGGGGAAGATCCTCGATTCTTGATCCGTGACAACGACGACAAGTTCGGCTTACATTTCTCACGTGCTACTGACACGATTGAGGTCCTCAAAACGCCCGTGCGTGCGCCCAAAGCCAATGCCATCTGCGAGAGGTTCATCGGCGGTGTCCGGCGCGAGTGCCTGGATCACGTCATTGTTCTCAGTGAGGGTCATTTGCGACGCTTGGTTCGCGAACACGATTCCAGTTCTTGGTGGTTTGTGTATTGTTTTATAACCTCAAACCCCTGCAAGGAGTTCCTTACATCGTAACCCGTGGGTAGTGGTGCATCATCAGTTGCCACTGTGTCCGAGCTTCTTTACGAATCGCTTCATAATAGGTCTCGAAATCAAGCGGTTCGTTATATAAGCCTCTGATGGGAAGACGCTTAATGGGACGCTTATGATATTCAACGACCAGTTCATGGGCAGCAGCATCGACCAGAATGGTAACAGACTGACCACGGAAGTCGCGTTTGACATAATAAGCGCGATTGTCAATTTTGATGGTGCCATTGCTCGTGATGCGGCGTTGATAGCGCCGTCCATGTACCGCTGCTAGCCAGTGATCCGGATCGACTTGGTCTGGCAGTGCAGGAAGGGAAGGCAAGTCCGGAAAGGCGAGTCGGGGCGGCTGGTTGTTGCAGGTAATGGCTTGGTTAGGGCGCTCCCAATTGTAGTGGTGGATGTAGATTTGCGTCACAGCCTGGGCATGGGTGAGGTCGTGCGGTCGATGAACAACCAGACAT
>JACRBK010000227.1 GCA_016234525.1 Chloroflexota bacterium | reverse complement strand
TCGCCAGGTAATCCCGCAGTACTTTCGCGGCATCCGGGCGTTGTCCGGCTTTGATCAACCGGTACGCTTCAGTTAGTTCAGGAGGAGTGGGCGATTCAGCCATAATGGATGGTCCTCATTATGAGTAGATGGATGATTACTCTTAAGTATACCCGGTTTGGGCGGTTCTTGGCCTCCCCAAATGAGAGGGTGCTGATATTAAACCAGCCTCACCTGATTGTTCAAAGCTGACCGCTGCTCTACGCCCGGCCCGCGTTCATCCACCGCCCCTAAAACGCACAGTAAACCCAGGATAAAATAAGCACATCATGGTATGATTGCGGCGCGTGTGCGTTTGATACGCGCTGTTTGAACTTTGGAGGCTCTGATGATTCGTCGTTTGACTCGCCTGTTGACGCTGGCCTGTGTGATCGTGCTGGCTTTGAATGTGTTACCCCTGCCCGCGCTGGCCCAAGAAGGCGGCCAGCGTTATGAAGCCCCGATGTTGGGGGTAACTTTTGACCTGCCTGCCGGGTGGGAGGTCGTGATCGAGACCAACGAACTGATGGCCGCTGCGCCCGCTGATCTCACCGCCGCCCAAGAAGGGGGCGCGCCGTCGGGTCTGGTGGTACGCATGGTTTTTGGTACATTTAACCAACTGGGGATTGTGGACGCGACGCAGCTCCCCGATCTGCTCAAGCGGCTGGCGGCGAGTAATATCGCCTCGCCCACGCCGGAGCCGGTGCAGTGGGGCAACGCCAGCGGTTATCAAGCGCTGATCACGCTGCCCAACGAAGCGCTGACAACGCGCATGGCGCTGCTGGCGGTCGCTGGTGGGCGTGTCGCGGTGGTGCGCGGGCTGGCCCCTTCGGATGTGTGGGCGACCAGCGCGAGCGCTCAATTTGACGCGCTGGCGGCATCACTGTTTTTCACACTGCCGGAGCGCGATTCCGAGTATATGGATACGCTGATCTCGAATGATGGCGGCGTGTTATGGCAGTATATCTCCGGCCAGCCGGACAGCGGGCGCGTCGTGACGGCGGGCGGCATCACTTTTGACGAATTTAATGTGATGTACATGGCGGCAGGGCCGGGCGGCGTGTTGGCGCTGGAAATGAGCAGCGGTAAAGAAGTGAGTTATATGGGGCCCTGGTATGACGGCAATTTTGTGGATGTCGCCATTGGTCCCGATACCAAACTCTATCTGGCGAACAGTGCTGACGACACCTGGCAGGCCGTGACAGTGGTGGATCGCGCCGGAAACTGGGTGCGCGCGTGGGGAACTCGCGGGGATGGTGATGGTGAATTTGCACCCAAAATGCCGCAAACGATCATCGTGGGGCGCGGCGGCGAAGTCTGGACTATCTCCGAAGGTCACAGCAGCGGGATCACCAACCGCCTGTATAAGTTTGATGCGTTTGGCAACCTGCTCGGCACCATTGATCTTGCCACCATCAACCCGGCGCTTTCTGGCGCGCGGCTGGATAACAACTGGGAAACCGGCGCGATCTATATGGTCGGCGCGACAGGCAATCTCAATGTGCTCGACGCGAGTGGTACACCGCTGGTCGTGGATCTCGCGGCGGAAGTCTTGAATGGCCTTACGCCGGTAGATATTTCAATCGCGCCGGACGAGAATATCATTCTGGCGCTGCCCGCGCCAGGGTTAGATGGTTTCGGCTTTCTGGAATTGAGTGTCGCGGGCCGTCTGTTGGATGTATTCGGCTTCCCGTTTGATGAAGGGCGCGGCGGGCCGTTTTTGCCCGGCGAATACTCGCACCCCGGCGGGTTGATCATCGGGCCGGATGGCACCGGTTATTGGACTGAAACCAATCCCGCGACGGGGTATATCCAGGTGCAGCACTTTATCTTCACCGGGGACGGTGCGCTGCCGTTAGGGTCGGAATTGACGCAGGGAACCCAGACGATCCCGGACAGCGGCGCGGCGTCGGACCCGGCACATGGCGGCGGCACGATCCTGTACGGCCAGACGATGCACGGCTCGCTGAATAACCGCTATCCGATGCACCGTTGGACGTTCGAGGGGCGAATGGGTGATCATGTGATCATCACCATGCAAGATGCCAGCGGATCCGGCCTGCTTGATCCCGCTGTGCGGCTGCTGAATGTGGAAGGCGACGAGATCGCGGTGAATGATGATGTGGGCGCGGTTCATGCCGAAGGTGTGAGCGAGCGGGATGCCGTGATTGACTTTTTCTTGCCGAACGACGGCATATTCACCATTGAGGCCGGGCGTTTTGGCGGGCGTGGTGAATATAGTCTCACGTTAGTACAGGTGGCTCAATGAGTGGAATCGAAAACCCCTTGCTGCTCGATTTTCCTGATCAGTTTGAAACCGAGCGCTTGATCCTGCGCGCGCCCCGTCCTGGTGACGGGGCCGCCAGTAATGCTGCCATCCGCGAATCGATAGACGAACTGCGCCCCTGGATGCCCTGGGCGCAGACGATTCCCGCCGTCGAAGATACCGAAGCAGTCTACCGGCGCAACGCGAGTGAATGGATCGCGCGGACGAATCTAGGGCTGATCCTTTGGCGCAAAAGTGATGGCCTGTTTGTGGGCGGCAGCGGCCTGCACCGGCTCGATTGGTCGGTGCCGTGTGTGGAGATCGGCTATTGGGTACGCACCAGCCTGGCGGGGCAGGGGTACATCACCGAGGCCGTGAACGGAATTACAGCCTTCGCGTTTGAGTATTTGCACGCTGAGCGCATCGAGATTCGCTGTGATGCGCGCAACGTGCGCAGCGCGGCGGTGGCTGAGCGCGCCGGATACGTGTTAGAGGCGCGGTTCCATCATCACGCTCGCGCCGTAGACGGCGGCCTGCGCGATACGCTGGTGTATGCGAAGTTCCCGCAATAATTTAGGCCAGGAAGGGCAAAAGAAACAGCCCAATACCCACCGGGATGAGCAGCAAGCTGATCACGGTGGGCAACCGTTTCCCGTCATCGTTGGGAGGAAGCCACTGGTGAACGACATACGCTGCTCCCCCAGCGATAGCACCTCCCACTGCGCCGCCGACGATGATGCTGCTGAGGAAGCCAAAAAATACGGCGAAGAGTCCCACCATCGCTAAAGTATCATTTGAACCAGAATCCTGTTTTTTTCTAAACATCTATAACCAACCCCTACTAGAGAATGTAAGCGCATTAAATAGCACCATAATAGGTCGGGTGAGCAATAATTGTCAAATCACTTTGCTTCCCCGCTCAACAGGCATTATCCTGACAGCTTGCTTTCACACTCTTTACAAATGATACAAATAATGTTATATTTGTATCATGAGCGATGAAATCCAGACCCAGGAAAAGATCGTTTTCGCGGCGCTTGAGCTGTTTATAGCGCATGGAATCAAAAAAACCTCCGTAGACGAGATCGCGCAGCACGCCGGACTAACGCGGGTGACGGTTTACCGTTATTACGCCGACAAACGCGATCTGGTCCGCGCGGCCTTTCTGCTTTCAGAACGGGTTTTTGAACAGACTCGGCGCGACCTGGATCAGTATCCAGAGCGCCGGCTGGAAGAATTCTTCGATCAAATTGGGCGCGGTCTGGCGGCGCTGCCCCCCGGCAATCCCGCGGCACGGTTGGAAGAGCTGCGCCAGCTTTACCCCGATATTTATGCGGAATACCAACAGCGGCGGCTGGCGGTTGAGGGCGATCTTTTTGCCCGGCTGCTGCGCTTGGCTGAGCGGACCGGGTGGTTGAGGCCAGAGATCAACCGGGCGGTGGCTGAGGCGCTTTTCTGGCAAATCCTCACCCATCTGTTTGAGAATCCCCGGCTGCGCGCGTTGGGGCTATCCGACGTTGAACTTTATACGGCTGTCAAAGACATCCTGTTATATGGAATTGCTACGCCAAAGCCGCCCGGCGGCTGATTTTTCCACCCCCATCTATTGAATCAGTTTTCCCAAGGAGCCGATAACCATGATCCGCTTCAAATCTGTCACGCCGCGTACCCATCTTATTCTGGACATCATCAGCTTTGTTTTGTTCGTCGCCCTCGTGATCTCTGCCCTGGTGCAGTTACTGATCACGGAAGCCGATCCGGCTTATCTCCTCTGGCATCACATTCACGGTATTGCGGGGATATTGTTCAGCAGCGTGATCATGCTGCACCTGCTGCTGCACATTCGCTGGATCGAGAGCCAGATCAAGCGGCTGTTCAAGCACCCGGCGGCCTATCGCTAAATCAGATCGGTTTCGCGGCGCACTCAAGCTATCTTCTTTACAATCACCGCGAAGCTGTTTATACTTTAGAAAATGTGTAAAAACACAGCCCTGAGGTAGATGGTCAGGAATTGGACATGTTGAGTCATCATCACAGCGTTAATTGAAGATTTCCAGGGTGACTCGCGACCAGCGCAGCCGTAAAAGCGTG